>NZ_BAAHAR010000079.1:0-19306 GCF_054777395.1 Nocardiopsis oceani | reverse complement strand
GGTCAAGGTGGAGCGCCCCTCGACGCGCGAAGCGCTCGATGGCGACGACCTTGAGGCGCGCAGCGGAGACGGCCACCATCGGGCGGCAGGAAACGGGGCAACCCGCACCCAACAACAAACCCCAGCCCACCGCGGCCCTGCTCGCAAACCCCAGCCCACCGCGGCCCCGCGCACAGAGCCCCACCTACCGTGACTGGCGTGTGCGTTCTACGTTTGCAGGGGTGCGGTTACTGAAAGGTTGTGGCTGCTGGGGCTGGGGTTTGCGTTAGCCGTGGAGGTCGGCGGCTTCGATTTCTTCGCGGGTGATGCCCAGGATGAAGGCGATGGTGTCCAGGTAAGGCAGGTTCACGGAGGTGTCCGCTTGGCGGCGGACTACTGGTTTGGCGTTGAAGGCCACTCCGAGACCTGCGGTTTGGAGCATGTCGAGGTCGTTGGCGCCGTCGCCGATGGCGACGGTTTGGGCCAGGGGGACCCCGGATTCCTCGGCGAAGCGCTGGAGGGTTGTTGCTTTGCCCTTGCGGTCGATGATGGGGCCGAGGAGTTCGCCGGTGAGTTTGCCGTCGATGATTTCGAGGGTGTTGGCGGCCGAGTAGTCGAGGTCGAGGCGCTCGACGAGGACGTCGGTGATCTGGGTGAAGCCGCCGCTGACGATGCCGCACTCGTAGCCGAGGCGCTTCAGGGTGCGGACCAGGGTGCGGGCGCCCGGGGTGAGTTGGATTTCTTCGCGGACGCGGTCGATGGCTGAGGCGTCCAGGCCCTTGAGTAGGGCAACGCGGCGGCGAAGGGATTCCTCGAAGTCCAGATCGCCGCGCATGGCTTCCTCGGTGACCTTGGCGACTTCGTCTTGGCATTCGGCGTGGGCCGCGAGGAGTTCGATGACTTCGCCCTGGATCAGGGTCGAGTCGACGTCCATGATGACGAGGTGCTTGCCGCGGCGGTGCAGGCCGCTGGACTGGACGGCTACGTCCACCCCTTGGGTGGCGGACTCCATGGCCAGTTCGGCGCGGAGCTGGTCCGGGTTGCCGCCGGAGATCTCCATCTCCACGGAGGTGACGGGATAGCCGGAGAGCCGCTCAATGCGGTCGATGTTGCTTCCGGAGCGGGCCACGCAGGAAGTGATGGCGCCTAGGGCTCCGGGGCGGAGGGGATCGGCTAGGACGGTGACGTGGAGTCGCTCGGAGGAAACATCGTTGACGCGGCCGTTGCCGTCGCCGTATTCGACCTCCATGTCGAGGTCGACGGTGGTCTTGTCCAGGGCCGCGCGGACCTCTTCGAAGACGCGCTGGCGGCTGACCCCGGGGGCGACCCGTTCGTCCACTTCCAGGACGGTGCCGAGGACGAGACGGTTGCCCAGAACGACCTGTTCGAGGTCGATGATGGTGACCGGGAAGACGGAAAGGGTGCTCAGCAGGCGTGCACTGATGCCCGGACGGTCGTGTCCGGTCACCGTGACCAACAACGTGGATTCATCACTCATGGCGCTGTCCACGTTACTTGGCCATGGGACGGGAGTGGCGGTTCGGGGCTGAGGTTTTCGCAGCTCGTCCACTATGTGGACGTCACTTGCGGCGCTTCTTCTTGACCTTCTTGGCTTTGACGTCGACACCACCGAGCATGCAAGTCCCGGTCAGGTGGACAACTGGTGCGTTCGGATCCGTGACTTGATCCGTTCCGTGTAGGTCCGTGCCGCCGAGGATCGCGGACGTGTTGTTGATCACGCGGACGCCGTGGGGCACCTTGATATCCACTCCCCCGAGGATCACCGCGAGCTGGATGGTGACCTCGTGCTGGCTCAGCACCGCTTCGCGCAGGTCCAGTTCGACGCCGCCGCACAGGACCGAGACGTTCGTGCGCGGCTCGACCAGCCAGCGGCCGCGGCGTTCACAGCCGCCGAAGACCGCTACGAGGTTCTCGGAGCCCTTGCTCTGGCCGGCGAGGTCACGGGCCTCGCTGCCCAGTACTTCCATGTCGTGGTCGGGACGGGGAGAGTACGAGCCGGGTAGGTCGGAGACGATCGGGGTCAGCTCGCCGATGGTCTTCGCCTTGTAGAGGGTGTCCAGCCGCTCTTCGTGCTCGACCGGGGTGAGCCGGCCTTCGGCCATGGCTTCACGGAGCCGTTCGGCAACCTTGTCCCGGTCCGCGTCGGAAGCTCGGATGTGCTCGGGCTGCATGATGGCGGCTCTCCTCCTCTAAGGGTCGGCCACGAACGGCCTCACCATCCAAGTATGGGTGTGAACGGTCGGCCGCGGATCAGGTAATCCCCCTGGCTCGACCCCGAGAATTCCTCACTCCTCGACCAGGGTCGCACTTTATTCAGGGAAGCTCTATAGCAGCGTGTGCGGCGACCTGGGCGCGGCGGACGGCGGCGTCCAGGTCTCGCAGGGCTTCCGCGCGCAGACGCGCCTGGTGGGCGCTGATGCCGCGACCGGAGCCGGGTTCGGCGAGTTCCACCACCTTGCCCAGCCGATCGGCCTGTGCCGCGACCCTGTGGGCGCGCGGCGGGTAGCCGTGGGCGAGTGGGGGTACCCCGGAATCCCCGAGGTCTCCGAGCGATGCGTGCACGGCGGGAGTGAAGGAGGCCACGTCGTCCACTCCCTCGAGCTGTTCGGCGACGCGGACCAGGGTCAATTTCAGGTGCCGTTCGGCCTCGGCCAAGTCTGGGACTTGGGGGGCGGCGTCGTTGGCCCGATACGGGATCCACGAAACGCCCACGTAGGATGAACCACGCCGGTCGGCAGAGGGCACCATGCCCATCTGCTGTTCGGTGAGCTGCACCAGTACCCCCTCCTGAGCTTCGATGGCGGCCTGGTTGAGTTCGGCCGGGCCCACCAGCCCGAACGGGTCCCCCCGGGCGGGCAGGGCCAACCGGAACGCGGACAACCCCAGGCTGCGAAGGTGCACCAGTGCGGCACGCAGCGAAACACCGCTGTCGAACGGCAGGTCCCCTGGCGGTACTGTCCCGATCAGGTTGGGGCCGCTCCGGCGTTCGACGGCGTCGACGGCGTCGTCCAGGCCCACGTGTCCGGACAGCCAGGCGTTGCCCCAGGCGACGAGCGGTGCGGACGTCAAATGCATTACTTCAGGGTAGGGCGGCCCGTGCACCGGCGTGGGACGTGACGAGAAGGAGAACGATGGACGGGCGTGTTCTGGGCCTGAACGGGGTCACGGTGCGGCGCAGCGGGGCGAACCTGCTCGACGGGGTCGACTGGTCGGTACTGGAGGGTGAGCGCTGGGCCATCCTCGGGCCCAACGGCGCTGGGAAGACCACCCTGCTGAACGTGGCCTCGAGCCAGCTGTTTCCGACCGCGGGCAAGGTGGAGATCCTCGGGGAACACCTCGGGAGCGTGGACGTTTTCGAGCTGCGGCCGCTGATCGGCTACGCGGGTGCCTCTGTGTCCGCCAAGATCGAAGAGGACACGCCCGTCATCGACCTGGTCCTCAGCGCCGCCTACGGCTATGTGGGCCGGTTCCGTGAGGAGTACGGGACCCCCGACTACGGCCGGGCCCGTGCGCTGCTGGGTCACTGGGGCGTCGGTGATCTGGCCGACCGCTACTTCCACACGCTTTCCGAGGGCGAGCGCAAACGGGTGCTGATCGCCCGCGCGCTGATGTCCGACCCGGAGGTGCTGGTCCTCGACGAACCCGCGGCCGGGCTGGACCTGGGCGGCCGGTAGGACCTGTTGCGCCGCATGGGCAAACTATCCAACAACGAGGCCGCCCCCGTGCTGGTCGTGGTCTCCCACCACGTCGAGGAGATCCCGCCGGGCTTCACCCACGGTCTATTGATCCGCGACGGTCGTGTCGTTCAGGCCGGTCCGTTGGACGAGGTGATGACCGCAGAGCACCTCAGCGAGACCTTCGGCCTGCCCCTCAAGGTGGAACGGGACGGGGACCGCTGGACCGCCAGGGCCGTCTAGGACTATAGGGGTTGTATTTATGGCGGAAAGCTATAGTCCGTAAATCCTATTTCCGTCCGAATATGGTTGCCCCGGGTGGATATGGGGTAACGTCAACGTTCAGTGAGCGGATCGCTCTATTTCGGCGCGCTTTGTGATCATCCCCTGGGGCGAGGCCGCGAGGGTGCGGTCCGCTCGCACGCTGCCTGCCACCCCCGTCAGGAGATCCGGAGCCGCCCCAGATGCCGTTGTCGAACACCGCCACCCGGTTCGCTGCTGGGAGGGGTCGCCGATGAATCCGGCCCCGATCATCATCGTCGCTCTTTTCGTCGCTGTCCTCTTGATCATCTTCTGGCGCAGTGTGCGAATCGTTCCGCACTCGATGGAGGACGTGGTCGAGCGTTTCGGTAAGTTCCATCGGACGCTCAGCTCCGGGTTCAACATCGTGATCCCCGGCGTCGACCAGGTACGCGAACGTATCGACCGCCGCGTGCAGGTGGTCAGCTTCCCGCCGCAGTCGGCCATCACCGAGGACAACCTCGCGGTCGAGGTCGACTCCGCGGTGTACATCCGTGTGGCCGACGCCTACCGGGCCACCTACGAGGTCGCCAACTTCATCCAGGCCGTCGAACAGCTCACCCTCGCCACTCTGCGTAACGTCATCGGTGGCATGAACCTGGAGGGGACCCTCACCTCACGTGACCAGATCAACCGCGAGCTGAAGTCCGTTCTGGACGAGGCCACGCGGGACTGGGGCATCGAGATCAGCCGGATCGAGCTCAAGGGCATCGAACCGCCGTCCTCCGTGCAGGAGGCGATGGAGATGCAGATGCGGGCGGACCGGGAGAAGCGTGCCGAGCTGCTCAGCGCCGAGGGTGAGAAGCAGGCCCAGGTGCTGCGGGCCGAGGGTGAACGCTCCGCCTCCGTCCTCAAGGCGAAGGGTGATGCCGAGGCGCAGACGCTCACCGCGAAGGCCGACGCGGAGGCCCAGACCACGCGGGCCCGAGGTGAGGCGGACGCCATCCACATGGTGTTCAAGGCACTGCACACGAGCCGGGTCGACCCGGACGTCCTGGCCTACCACTACCTGCAGAAGCTCCCGGAGATCGCCAAGGGCGACGCCAACAAGGTCTGGATCGTCCCCGCGGAGATGGGGCAGGCGCTACAGGGTGTCAGCACCGCCTTCGAGCGCATCCAGAACGAGGTCGTGAAGTTGCCGAGCTGACCGCCGACCTTCAACGACCGGTCTTCAGGAGGGCCCCGCCGCGGTGAGGCCCTCCTCACTTTTGGTGGCTAGTAATGACCCGGCCCGATGATCGGACACTCCGGTCTCGTAGTCTGTTCTGGCCCTCGACCGTCGGGGAGCAGCGGATCGGAAAGCGGCACGATGGAACTCTGGGAGGCTGTGGCCATCCTTCTGGCCGGTGTGGCGGCCGGAGGCATCAACGCCATCGCGGGTTCGGGGACCCTCTTCACCTTCCCGGTACTGCTCGCGCTCGGCTACCCGCCGATCACCGCGACCGTCTCCAACAGCATCGGCCTGGCTCCGGGGACGCTCAGCGGCACCATCGCCTACCGACGTGAGCTGGCGGGGCAGAAGCGCCGGCTGATCCGCCTCGGCGGCATGTCCTTCCTGGGCGCGATGACGGGCGCACTGCTGCTGATCAACCTGCCTTCGGGTGTCTTCGAGACCGTGGTGCCGTTCCTGATCGGTGCCGCGTGCGTGCTGATCATCTTCCAGCCGCGCATCACCAAATGGGTCCGCTCCCGCAAGCCCGCGGCCCGGGACGGCGGCCCCTGGCTGCCGGTCGGCGCCTACGCGACCGGCACCTACGGCGGCTACTTCGCCGCCGCCCAGGGCATCATCCTGCTGAGCATCCTCGGCACCGCGTTGGACGACGACATCCAGCGGATCAACGCGCTCAAGAACGCCCTCACGACCATCGCCAACAGCACAGCGGCCGTGTTCTACATCGTGCTCGCCTCGCCGGCATGGTCCGTGGTGCTCCTCATCGCGGCCGGCACGATCGTCGGCGGCTACCTGGGCGCGACGTACGGCCGGAAGCTCAGCCCGACGGCGCTGCGCGTGTGCGTGGTGATCGTGGGACTGACCGCGGCCGTTCAGCTGGTCCTGGGCCGGGTCTGACCGGAGGTCTCAGGTGCGGAGGTAGCCGCGCCGGGTGGCGTCGTCGATCAGGGCGGTGGCGTAGGACCCCAAGGCCTCGGAGCCCTCGGAGATCAGTTTCACCTTCTCGACGACCTCGGCCCGGGTGACACCGAACCTGACCCAGGCGCCGCCCTCGTTGTGCCAGTTGGCGAGCATCGGGGACAGCCGGTCCACGGCGCGCGCGAAACGTGCCTCAGGGGTGACGCGGGCCTCGAACTCGTCCCAGAGTTCGCGGGCGCGAGCGGCCTGGTCCTCGGGGAGGAGCGGGAAGAGCCGGTCGGCTGCGGCCTGCTCGCGGGCGGCCTGGGTCTCGGCGTTCTTCTGGTCGAAGAGGAAGGTGTCGCCGGCGTCGATCTCGACGATGTCGTGGATGACGAGCATCTCGGTGACACGTTCGATGTCGGTGCCTTTGGGCGCGTGCTCGGCGAAGGTTCGAGCAGACAGAGCCAGGTGCCAGGAGTGTTCGGCGGAGTTCTCCCTACGGGAGCCGTCCACCAGCAGGTTCTGCCGTAGGACGCGCTTGAGTTTGTCCACTTCGAGGATGAAGCGCAGTTGCGCGTTCAGCCGCTCGTTGTCGACCCCGCTGGCAAAGACCGGTGCCGGTTCCGTCACGTGGTTCGCCCTCCTGGTGGATGAGTCGAAACGGATCAGGTGGGACCGCGGAGGCGGTCACCCCTGGATGATCCCATGGAACGTGTACTGGCTGTCGCGGCGGAATCCGGGAAGCGGACTCGGGGAAAGGTGTGGGGGTGCGGCGGGTGAACGTCGCGCGCCACCGTGCTCTGCGGCCGCGGCCAGGGCGGAGCTCGGGGCCGCTCAGGCGTCGGAGGCGCCCCGGACCTGCGGGGAAGGCGTCAGGTGCTGGTGGAACCATTCGGTGAGTGCCCGGTCGGTGAGCACCCCCGCGGGGGTGAGCGGACCGGGTTCGAGGCCCGGTTCGGGGCCGATCGCGTGGGCCAGGTCGGGCACCACGATGTGACGGAGCGCATGCTCCTCCCCCTGTGTGCGCAGGTGGTCGTGGAAGGCTCGGCCGTGTTCGGGCGGGGCGACCTCGTCCCGGCCTCCGCTGACGACGAGCAGTGGAGCCGCGGTGTGCGAGATCTCCTCGGTTCTGGCGGTGAAGTCCAGCCAGCCCCGCGTCTGCTGGGCCCGGGCACTCCAGCGGTACGGGCTTCCGGTGCGGCGCTCGCGCGCGGCGACCAGATGGGCGGGGTCGATGATGGGATTGATGGCGGCGGCCGCGCCCACCCGGAGCCGGTCCTCGGCCAGGGTGAGGAGGGCGGCGGTGGCCCCGGCACCCACGCCTACCAGGCCGACCGGGGAGTCCGTGACCGGAAAGGTGGTGCGCAGCTCCTCGGTGACGCGGCGGAGCTCGGCGGCGGCTTCCTCGACCACGGGGGCGAAGAGTTCGACGAGGTAGTCGCGCTCCCCCCGCCGGTTGATCTCGGCAACCCCGCCCTCGGGCAGGCGGGCGCCGAAGAGGGGCAGCCCGAGGTAGACGCGCCAGGCCGGGAGCGAGGCCATGGGGACGGCCCCGGCCAGGGCCGACTCACTGCGCGGTGGTTCGAAGGCGTGCAGGCCGATGACGAGCGGTGCCGGGGCATCGGTGGCCACGGCTGGGGGAAGCGCGAGGAAAGGCACGCCCGCGGCGGTCCCGGTGACCGGACGGGAGGGGGCCGGCGCGTCTACTACCACGGTTGATTGCCTCCTTTGCGTTCGGAGAAGTGGGACAGATAGCCACTGACGAGGCACTTGGCCTCGTGGACGAGGGCAGGGTCTCCGTCGGGATTGTCGCGGAAGGCGAGCTTGAGAACGGCGTCGGCGGCCTCGACGGCGACGTGGATGGCGCGGTCGAGCTCGTCGTCGTCGGGTATCCCGGTGACGGAGACGATGATCTTCCGCAGCCGCACGGAGATGACTCGGTTGTTGTCGCTCCCGCCGTTCAGAAGCCGTGGGTCGACTATGTCACCGAAGTGCAGGCTGCGGAACCCCGGCACGTTGCGGTGCATGTCGATGTACTCGTCGATGATCGCGTCGACGGCGACGGTCCAGTGGGTGAAGGAAGCGTCGGCCAGGCGTTCGGTGACCCGGGCGCTGAACTGGTCTAGGAAGCGGAGTCCCAGGGCTTGGGTGATCGCCTTCTTGTCCGGGAAGAACTGGTAGACGGAGCCGATCGCCACGCCGGCGCGTTCGGCTATCCGGGTGGTGGACAGATTGGCGTAGCCCACCTCGTCCAGGAGGTCGGCGCAGCAGTCGAGCATGCGTTGGACCCGGACCATGCTGCGCTGTTGGGCCGGGAGCCTGCGCAGAGGTGCTTGGGCGAACGAGAGTTCGTCGTGGGTGACGCCGGCAGGTCCACGGCTCTCACGCGACGCGGAGGATGGGTTCGGTCCTTCGGGGGACCTGCGCGCGCGCGGGGGCGTTGAGCTTCGGGAATTAGTCATCACACCGCCTATGATGCCGTTCCGGAATCACCTGGTTCCGGGGAAAATGCAGTTTCATTCTCAGGAACTTCGGGTGAGGCTGCCCTTGAGCGACGGAGCTGTTGTTTTCCGAGGTGGGAGCGGGTGCTTGGTGCTGGGGTGTAGATATCCCCATCGTCTGCCATGTCCCCGAATGTCGCTCTGTGTAGTTGGATTGTTGCGTTTCGAACGGTGAACTCTGCCCGATCCGGATGGGCGTGACATCGTGGTGCCAGTGTCCGAGACGGTGCACGTAACCCTCCAGGAGGTTCTGGCATGACCACCGAAGCCCCCGAGACCACACCCGATGAACTCGACGCCGTCATGGCGCGTGCGGCCGCCGCCGCGCCACTCTTCGGGGCACTCTCCGCCTCCGAACGTGCCCGCTCGCTCCGGACCGTCGCTGAGGCCTTGGACGCTGCCGCTGACGATCTCGTTCCCGTGGCCATGGCCGAGGCCCACTACCCTGAGGCACGCTGCCGAGGCGAGCTCGCCCGGACCACTTTCCAGCTCCGCCTGTTCGCGGACGTTCTGGAGGAGGGCGCGTTCCTGGAGGCGATGGTCGACCCGGCCGACCCGGGCTGGGGCACACCCAGGCCGGACGTGCGGCGCCTGCTCGTTCCGCTCGGCCCGGTGGTGGTGTTCGGTGCCAGCAACTTCCCCTTCGCCTTCTCCACGGCCGGCGGCGACAGCGCCTCCGCCCTGGCCGCCGGGTGTCCGGTCGTGGTCAAGGCACACCCCGGCCACCCCGAACTGGCCCGGCGCACCGCGGAGCTCGTCAGCGCCGCGCTCGAGGACTCGGGCGCACCCGAAGGTGTGTTCTCCCTGGTGAACGGCTTCGAGGCGGGCAAGCGGGCGGTGACGCACCCGCAGACACGGGCGGTCGGATTCACCGGATCCCTTCCCGGTGGGCGCGCCCTGTACGACCTCGCCGCCTCGCGCCCGGACCCGATCCCGTTCTACGGGGAGCTCGGCAGTGTCAACCCGGTCTTCGTGACCCGGGCCGCCATGGCCGCCCGCGGTGACGAGATCCTGGAGGGCTACGCCGGCTCGGCCACGATGGGTGTCGGCCAGTTCTGCACCAAACCCGGGGTGGTGTTCGTCCCCGAGGGCGCCAAGCTGGACGCACTGGTCACCGACCTCGAGAGCAGGGAGGCGGCACCGCTGCTCAACGACCGGGTGGCCGACGGGTTCGGCCGGGGCGTCGAAGCGCTGACCGAACATCCGGACACGGAGGTGCTGGTCCGGGGACGGGACACCGCTGAGGGTTGGTCGCACACGCTGCTCCGAACGGACCTGGACTCCCTCCTGGAGCACTCCGAGGCCCTGTTGGCCGAGTGCTTCGGCCCCGCCACCCTGGTGGTCGCCTACCCCGACGAACGCCGTCTGTTGGAGGTGGGCGGTGCCCTGCACGGGCAGCTCACCGTCACCGTCCACGGTGAGGAGGACGACCCGATGGCTCCTGCCCTGCTGGCCTTGGGCGCCGCGGTGTCCGGACGGGTGATTTGGAACGGTTGGCCGACCGGGGTGGCGGTCACGCACGCGATGACCCACGGCGGGCCTTACCCCGCGACGACCGCGCCCCTGCACACCTCGGTGGGCAGTACCGCGATCCGGCGCTTCCTGCGGCCGGTGACCTACCAGTCCGTGCCGCAGACGCTGCTTCCCCCGGAGCTGAGGGACGGCAACCCGCTCGGCGTCCCGCGCCGGGTGAACGGCGGGCTGCCGACGGAATGATCCTGGCCCTGCCCGGGGGCCACGCACGCCGGTGCACGGTCCCCGCGGTCCCGGTGCGCAGCCAGGGGTCAGTCGCCGACCGAGCGGTCGTAGGCCTCGCGGTAGGCCTTGAAGCCGTCGTGTTGGGGTTTGAGGGCCATGAACACAAAGGTCACCGCCACACCGAGCGGGAAGACCGTCGAGAACTGGAACAGGTTTCCGAAATCGACCCCTGGGCCGACGACATCGGCGAGGGGCAGTAGGGCGATGAACGCCAGGGCGACGACCATCGCGATCACGTAGTAGACGGGGTTGCTGGTGTGCACGAAACGTTCGGACAGCTGGCGGGCCAGGCGGTTGGTGTCGCCGTCCGGGCCGGGTGCGCCGCTGGCCGCTTGGAGCTTGGCCGAGGCGTACCGGGCGGCGTTGGTCTCCGCCACCATGGGCATGTTCCGCCCGAGGAGGTACAGGAGTAGGCCGCTCGAGAGGCCGCCGATGAGTGTCGCGCAGCCCATCGCGACCAGGGTCCATCCCGGGACGTTGACCGGGTTGGCCAGTGACGGGGCGGCGGTGGTCAGGGCCAGGAGGGCGGTGACCGCTCCGGCGGTCACCCCGCCGCGGACGGCGAAGCCGACGGGGTGGCGCTGGGCGTAGATCTGGATGCGGGCGCCGGTCACCTGGGAGGTGGTGGGCCGCGGTGCGTTGGGGTTGAGGGGTTGCGGGTTCTGCTTCCGGGAGGTCATGTCCGTAAAGCTACGGCGGTGGCCAGCGGTCCCACCACGCTCTTACGTTGGCACTATGGAACAGAATTCCCCCACTTTCGTCAGGTCGCTCGTCCGGGACCTGCCCAAGGTCGAGCTGCACGTCCACCTTGAGGGTTCGATGCCCGCCGAGACCCTCTTCGAGCTGGCCAAGCGGCACCGCGTCGCGGACCTGCCGGACACCTTGGCGGAGCTGACCCAGTGGTATGCCTTCACCGACTTCCCGCACTTCGTGGAGGTCTACCTGGCGTCGGTGGGCACGCTGCGGGAGGAAGCCGACTTCGCCCTGCTGACCTCGGTCGTCGCCGAGCGGCTGGCGGCACAGAACGTGCGGTACGCGGAGGTACACGTGAGCCTCTACGCCCACCTCATGCGGGGGGTGCCATCGAAAGTGGTGTTCGACGGGATCGAGCGCGCTCGGATGGACGCTGAACGCGAGCACGGCATCCAGCTGAGGTGGATCCCGGACTTCCCCGCCGACTTCGGCGTGGAGTCTGCCGAGAGGACGGTCGAGGCCGTGCTCCGGGACGGGCCGCCGAGCGTGGTCGGGTTCGGCGTCGGTGGAGTCGAGACCCCGCTGGGACAGTACGCGGACGTGTTCGGCCGGGCGCGGGCGGCGGGGCTGGCCAGCCTGCCGCATGCGGGGGAACACGGCGGCCCGGAGCGGGTACGAGAGGCGCTGGACGTGCTGGGTGCCGAGCGGATCGGCCACGGGATCGACGTGATGAAGGATCCCGCGCTGGTCAGGCGTCTGGTGGACGAGCAGCTCCCCGTGGATGTCAGCCCCACCTCCAACCTCTGCACCCGCGCCGTGGCGCGGATCGAGGAGCACCCGCTGCCGGCCATGCTCGATGCCGGCCTGCTGGTCACCCTCAACAGCGACGATCCCACCATGTTCGGTAGTGACCTCACCGGCGAGTACGGGGTCGGGCACGACCTGGTGGGCGCCGAGGGCCTGGTGCGGATGGCCCGTAACGGTGTGCGGGCCTCCTACCTCGGTGCCGCCAGGCGCCGGGCGCTCCTGACGGAGATCGACGCGGTGGCCGACCGGTACGGGCTGACGGTGTCCTGAGCCCTTGCGGAGCCCGAACCCCGGGGCCTGAGCCCTGCCGACGCCGGGTCCGCTCGGGCCCCGGGGCGTTCAGCGGGACGGTCCGTAGGTGAGACGGCGCAGTGCGGCCTCGGCCGGACCGCGCGCGTTCCGGCGGCGCATGAGGTCAGCGATGATCACGGTGGTCAGCCACACGGCCACCGCGATGCCGACGCCGACGGCCGGGGAAGTCAGTTGTAGGTGGAGTGTGTACGAGGCGAACAGCGCGGCCCAGGCCACCGACTGCGCCAGATAGAAGGTCAGGGATCTCTGCCCCAAGGCGGCCAGGGCTAGGGTGGCCGGGCCCTGGCGGTCGGCAAGACGGACGGCGACCAGGGCGATCAGGGCCGCGTATCCGAATCCGCCCGCGTAGCCGGTCACCTGGTGGAGGCCCCCGGAGAGCAGGGCGTCCAAGGGGGTGGGGTCCGCCCAGACCCCGGCCTTGTTCAGTGCGAGGGGCACTCCGCCCAGCACGGACAGGGGTATGCCGACATATGCGGTCGCGCGGAGGAGGCGCAGGTGCCGGTCCGGCTCCTCCAGGAGGCGGTGCCGTCCCGCCAGCACCCCGACCAGGAACGGGACGAGGGTGCTGACGAACATCATCGCGCCCGTGACCGCGAACACTCCCAGGCGGAAGAGGAGTTCGTTCAGGAAACCCTCCGGCATCGACGGAAAACCGCTCTGACCGGTCACCGCCTCTTCTGCGGCGACCAAGGAGTGGAGGAGTGCTGCCAGCGGCAGCCAGGCCGCCGCCACGATGACCAGTGCCCGGTCGTGGTACCGCAGCATCCCCGCGAAGACCAGGGCCAGCAGCCCGTAGACGGCCAGGATGTCGCCGAAGAAGAGCAGCGCCGCGTGTATCACGCCGAACACGATGAGCCAGCGGCCGCGGCGGCGCAGCAGGCTCCGGACCCAGGGCCACTCGTGCCCCTGTTCGGTCCGGCGCCGGTAGATCTGGGCGAGGCCGTAGCCGAACAGCGCCGCGAACATGGGGTAGCCGCGGAAGTCGACGAACAGGACCGTGCCCGCCGTGACGATCCGGTCCGTGGCGGAGGGGGCGGCACCCTCACCCCCGATGAGGACGGTGAAGAGGTGCGCGTGCGCGAGCGCGATGACCAAGAGCATCACGCCCCGGGCCAGGTCCGGGGCCAGAACGCGGCGGCTTGCCGGAACCGGGCTGGCCGCGGCGGAGGCGCTCTGGTGAGGGGCGGGGCTGGAAAGGTGTACCTCGGTGTTCCGCATGGTTCGAGGATGGGCCCGGAGGGTGTCGCGGCGGATCGTCCACCCGGCCGCGGATGCGGTGGACCCGGGGGTCCTCCGATCGGTGGATACGGGGACGGCGGACGATCCAAGCCGAGTTCTCGGGACGTGTGCTCAGGCCGGGGAGCCGGCGAGCGGCAGGCCGCACTCCTCGCGCATGTCCACCCAGGTCTCGTGCGCCTGATCGGCGGCATCGCCCTCGTAAGGGACCGGGACGCCGCCCTGGATCTGGGCCGGGGCCCAGTCGGCCTCGAGGACGTTGCCCTGGTCGAAGGTCAGGGTGAGCACGCCGGTCTCCGCGGTGGGCCCCTCGAAGTTGTAGAACACGAAGTTGCCCAGGCCGTAGTGCACGTAGGCCTCGCCCTGGAACCCGCCGGGGGACAGCACGTGCGCGTGTCCGCCGACCACGGCCGTGGACCCCGCTTCGATGAGCTCGTCCGCCAGCTCCGGTGCGTGCGGGAGCGGACAGTGGGCGCCCTCCAGGCCCCAGTGCAGGTAGGTGACGACGTTGTCGTACTCGTCGGCGGCCTCGGAGACCGCCTCGAGCATCCGCTCCTTCATGTCGTACTTGGTGGAGGCCAGACCGGGCTTGTCCTCCGCGGCGGTCCACTCGGGGATGAGGTGTTCATCGAGTACGTCGGTGGCGCCGAACATGGCGACCGTCTGCCCGCTGACCTCGGCGACGTGCGGAGCGTAGGCCTCGTCGATATCCCGGCCCGCGCCCACGAGTTCCACGGGGGATGCGTCCGCGTTGTCGAGGGTGTCGAGCAGCCCTTCTTCACCGAAGTCCATGCCGTGGTTGTTGGCGACGGTGGCGACGTCCACGCCCGCGGCGTCCAGGGCCTCCAAGGCGCTGGACGGGGCGCGGAAGACGAACTCCTTGTCGGGAACGGGCGTGCCCCCTTCAGTGACCGCGGTCTCCAGGTTGACCATGGAGAGGTCGGCTGCGGAGAGCTCGTCGGAGATGGGGTCGAGCGCGGTTGCCGGGTCGTCGAGGAGGGGTAGGAGCATGCCCTCGAACATCACGTCACCGCCGAAGGCGACGGTGAAGGGTTCGGTTGCGGGCTCGGACGAGGCCTGGGGCTCGACGGCCCCCTCCTCGACCTGCTCGGGGGCGTCTGCCGAGGAACAGGCGGCGACGAGGACGAGTGCGAGGGTCGCGGCTCCGGCCGCGACGATCCTGCGCTGGCGTGGGCGCGGACGTTCCGGGTGCATGCATGCTCCAGTGGGGGCGGGGGGAGTCAGAGGGCATGTCCGTCCGGTAGGACGCGGTCCCGCTGACTCCGGTTGGCCGTCGTGACTGGATGGATGCCCTCGGCAGGCCCCCTACCTGTCACCGGTTTCCTACTCTCCGTGGGCGCATGCCCCCGGAGGTCGCTCGATTCGTTTGTTCGGCGTTGGCGGGGCGTTGGCTGGCTGGTGACCCGCTGGATCGAGGGTACGCGCCCTTGACCAGCGGTTTTGTTGTTCTTGCCCGAAGTGGCTCTCCTGGTGGGCATTCGGGGTTGGCTCGGAGCCTCTCAGCGGGTGGATTTCCTGGATGCGTCCTTCGCAATTCGGGCATAAAGTGTGTCCTGCGCAAATATGGGTGCAGGGTATGAGGCGCCATCGGGGTTCGAAGAAACGAATCTACGAAGTTCCTTAGTGGCTTGCGGTGAAAGCGAGAGAGAATTTTTTGAGCCAGTTAATCACTCAGAGTTGTTGTTCCTTCGCTATGGGTGTGCGCATGGGAGCTCTTGAGCTGCATTGATTTCGCTTAGTATCTGAACATGTTCGAAGAGTGTTCATGGTGCGAGTAAACATTTGTGGAAAACGCGTGCGCGAGCCCATTGGCTGCTAGCGTTTCGGTCCGTTGGTGGTTCTCATTGGAACGGGATCCGAAAAGCCCGGGCCACCATCCCTGTATGTCGAAACGGGCCACCCCGCCGTCCCGGTGCTACCGAGGACGGGCCCGTTCGCCGTGTGCCCCCGGGCGACCGCGACGGCGGTGTCGGCCCCGGCGCGCGGTACCGCGCCCCGCTCAGCGCATCCCCTGGCAGTCTTCCTGAAAGGTCCAAGCCGCACTATGCGAAACACGCTCCGTTACTCCTTCGCCACCGCTCTGACCGCGGGACTGGTGCTCGCGCCGTTCAGCGCGGCGTTCGCCGATACCGAGACAGACGGGTCCGGCGGCGTGGGCAGCGGAAACCAGGTCGTTGTTCCCGTCGACATCGAAGCCGACCTCTGCGGCAACTCGTTGGCGGTCCTCGGCATCTCGAAGGCCGAATGCACCAAGGTGTCCGAGGTCCTCTACGAGAGCAGTGACGAGGGCGCCGCCACCGACGAAACCAGCACCGACGGTTCCGGTGGTGTGGCCAGCGGCAACCAGATCGTCCTGCCGGTCGACGCCGCCGTGGACGCCTGCGGCAACTCCGTTGCCGCCGCTGGGATCTCCGAGTCCGACTGCGTCGCGGTCGTCGATGCCCTGGAGGAGGAGGGCGACGACGCCGCCGGCACCTACAGCGACGGTTCCGGTGGTGTGGCCAGCGGCAACCAGATCGTCCTGCCGGTCGACGCCGCCATCGACATCTGCGGCAACTCCGTTGCCGTCCTGGGCGGCGCCAGCGCCGAGTGCAACACGATCATCAACATCATCCACGCCTCGCCGGACAACGAAGCCGACTCCGCATCCACCTCCACCGACGGTTCCGGTGGTGTGGCCAGCGGCAACCAGGTCGTCGTTCCGGTCGACGCCGCCGTCAACATCTGCGGCAACGCCGTCTCCGTTCTCGGGATCGCCGAGGCCTCCTGCGTCGAGAAGATCTCCGACGGCGGGGACCCCGGAGACAAGGACGACGACAAGGACAAGGACAAGGACGACGACAAGGACCGCGACAAGGACAAGGACGACGACAAGGACAAGGACAAGGACCGCGACAAGGACAACGGCAAGGACGACGACAAGGACGACGGCAAGGACGACGGGAAGAAGGAAGAGGACGACTCCGGCAAGGGCGACGACAAGCCCGCCCCGAACGACCAGGCCGACGAGCAGCTCGCCGTCACCGGTGGTGCCCTGAGCGGCCTCGTCGCCGCCGCCCTGGCCGCCGTCGGTGCCGGTGGCGCCGGTCTCTACTTCGCCCGTAAGCGCAAGGCCTCCCTGGCCACCGCCGACGAAGCGTAAGGTCCGCCGTATAAGGGGTCGCCGGTCGCCCGGCGGCCCCTTCCATCTGCTCGCCTCCTGAACCGGGGACGGATGCCGACCCGGGGGCAGTGCGGAGCGCGGGACAACGTCTCATAACCTCGGAGACGTGCTCAAAGTCCTGTTCTCCAAACGCATGATGGCCTTCCACGCGATGGTCCTGATCCTCGTGCCCGCCTTCATCTGGCTGGGGTTCTGGCAGTTGGACCGGGCCGAGCAGCGCAGCGCGGCGGTCAACCTGCAGCGCGACAACGTCGCCGCGGACGCCGTCCCCGTCGGTGAACTCGCCTCCGTTGGGGAGGACGTCGCCGCAGACGACCGCTGGCGCACGGTCGAGGCCACCGGCACCTGGGACCAGGACAACGAGGTGCTGCTGCGCAACCGGGACGGTTCCGAGGGAGTGGGATTCCACGTCCTCACCCCGCTGGTCACCGAAGACGGCACAGCGACCCTGGTCAACCGGGGCTGGATCGAGCGCGGTGAGAATGCGCAGGACACCCCTGACGCTCCACCCGTGCCCGAGGACGAGGTCGAGGTGACCGGGCGCCTCCAGATCGGCGAGACCGAGGAGAACACCGGACTTCGCAACCGTGACGGCATGCCCGAGGGACAGATCATGTTCGTCGACGTGGACATGCTCGCGGACGAGCTGCCCTACCCGATCTACGGAGGGTACGTGGAGCTGACCGACCAGGACCCCGTGCCCGACCCGGCGCCGGAGCGGATCGCCCTCCAAGAGGAGGACACCGGCATGAGCGCTTCCTACGCGGTGCAGTGGTGGGTGTTCACCGCCGTCGCGATCGTGGGCTGGGTCGTCCTCATCCGCCGTGAGCTGCGCGACGCCGGTGAGGGCAGCGGGCCGGGGGTCGCGGGAGGTTCCGGCAGTGGGGAGAGCCGTGACGGAGGGCCCTCCGACGGGCCCGTACAGCCCGACGGGCCCGCACGATCCGAGGGATCCGCACAGCCCGAAGAGAAGGTCCAGCAGACCCAGGCCTAGGGTTGTGGTCCATCGGCATCACACCAGAAGTCGGCCCAGCCTAGGAGCAGCGTGTACGACGGGATGGATTATCCGGAGCCCGGCCGGGTGGAACGGCGGATGGTGGCCGGCGGTGAGAGCGCTCGGGCCGGACGGTACTGGTGGGACGGTGCGGCCGACGCCTACCAGGCCGAACACGGAGACTTCCTCGGCGACGTGGGTTTCGTCTGGTCGCCCGAGGGGGTCGACGAGGCCGACGCGCGCCTGCTCGGAGACGTGAGCGGGGCGAGGGTTCTGGAGGTCGGCTGCGGGGCCGGCCAGTGCGGCCGGTGGCTGCGGGCCGAGGGGGTACGCGAGGTCGTCGGCTTCGACCTGGCGTGGCGCCAGCTCCAACACTCCGGGCGCATCGACGCGCAGACCGGGTACCGGCTGCCCGCGGTCCAGGCCGACGCCCAGCGGATGCCCTTCGCGGACCGCGCCTTCGACGTGGTCTTCTCCGCCTTCGGCGCCTTCCCGTTCGTGCCCGCCGCCGAGACCGCACTGGCCGAGGCGGCGCGTGTACTCAAACCCGGAGGGCGGTTCGTGTTCTCCGTGACCCATCCGATCCGGTGGTGCTTCCCCGACGACCCCACCGAACACGGACTGAAGGTGCGGCAGTCCTACTTCGACCGCCGGGCCTACGTGGAGGAGGACGACGGGGGCCGGGCGATCTACGTGGAGCACCACCACACCCTGGGAGACTGGCTGCGCGGGATCGTCGCGGCCGGGCTGGTACCGCGGGACCTGCTGGAGCCGGAGTGGCCAGAGGAGAATGATCAGGTATGGGGCGGATGGGGGCCGGTACGGGGTCGGATGATTCCCGGGACGGCGATCTTCCAAGCGACCAAGCCGGAGTAGCCGCCGGGACGCGGCTCCGGGCCGCGGTCCCGGAGGACCACGTGCGGATGCGGGCGGTGTGCGACGAGTGGTGGGGCAGACCGGTCACGCACCTGATGCCCCGGCTGTTCCTGGACCACTTCCACAACACCAGCCTCATCGCTGAGGCCGACGGTCGGCTGACCGGTTTTCTGGTGGGCTTCCCCTCGCAGTCCCTGCCGGGCGAGGCCTACGTGCACTTCATGGCGGTGGCGCCCGAGCGGCGCGGTTCTGGGCTGGGCCGCGAGCTGTACCGGCGTTTCACGGATGCGGCGCGCGAGCGGGGCTGCTCGGTGGTGCGGGCGGTCACCTCGCCGGGTAACGAGCGCTCGATCGCCTTCCACCGGTCCATCGGTTTCACCGTGACCGGTCCGCACACGGACTACGAGGGCCCAGGGGTGGACCGGATGTGTTTCGAGATGCGGCTCTGACGACGGGTGCGGTCACGGTAGCCGATCCGGGGTCACGGTCCCTGGTGGCGGTGGGACTCGCTGGCCTGCGCCAAGCGCCGTAGGAGCGCGAGGAGCTGGTCGCCCAGGACGGTGCCCACTACGGCGGTCTCCAAGAGTTCGTCGATTTCGGTGATGCCCCCGACGGCGTCGAGGTCGACGGCGGCGGCCGCCTCAGCCGAGCGCGCGTAGCCGTCGAGCAGGTCCGGGTCAGGCTCGTGCCCCACGGCGCGGTAGGCGGCGAGGAGGTGGGCGAGCGCCGTGCGTATGGGTGTGTCGGCGTGGACGTACCAGCCGCGGCGTTCGGCTAGATGAGTGAGTCCGATGTGTAAGCAGGTAGCGGACACAGCGAAGGGTGCCGCAGAGTCTTGGTGTGAAACGAGACCTGGACACCCTTCTGACCGCACTCTACGTCTTCTGCGACGACCACGTC
>NZ_BAAHAR010000078.1:0-19468 GCF_054777395.1 Nocardiopsis oceani | reverse complement strand
GACAGGTCCAGGCCCGCACAGGGCTCGCGGTGCGCAACGTCATCAGGCAGCTGCGGCCTTTGCGCTCGGCGACCATAGCGATCAACGGCACCAACCAGACCTTCGCACCGGCTATCTCCACCGAGGAGCAGGCCCTCCTCGACGCGGTCCAGGGGGTGTAACTCACGCACTAAGCGAATGAGCCAACTCAGGCTGGAGAACCTGAACAGAATCCGGAAACAGCAACGGGCCGCGTACCGGCTGCTCGGTACGCGGCCCGCTCGGGTCCGGGATCAGACGCGTTCGATGATGGTGACGTTGGCCTGGCCGCCGCCCTCGCACATGGTCTGGAGGCCGTAGCGGCCACCGGTGCGGTGCAGTTCGTTGACCAGCTTGGTCATGAGGACGGAGCCGGTGGCTCCCAGCGGGTGGCCCAGGGCGATGGCACCGCCGTTGGGGTTGACCTTGGCCGGGTCGGCGCCCAGCTCGTCGATCCAGGACAGGGGGACGGGGGCGAAGGCCTCGTTGATCTCGGTGACGTCGATGTCGTCGATGCTCAGGCCGGCCTTCTCCAGGGCGATCTTGGTCGCCGGGATCGGGGCGGTGAGCATGTAGACCGGGTCGTCGCCGACCAGCGAGAGCTGGACGATACGGGCGACCGGGGTCAGGTTGTGCTGCTCGACGGCGCGCTTGGAGGCGATGAGCAGCGCACCGGCGCCGACGGAGATCTGGCTCGCGACCGCGGGGGTGAGCTCCCAGCCCTCACGCAGCGCGTTGAGTCCGGCCATCTTCTCCATGGTGGTGTCGGCGCGGACGCCTTCGTCCTTGGCCACCCCGGCGATGGGGGCGATCTGGGAATCGAAGTACCCGGCGTCCTGCGCGGCGGCGGCTCGCTGGTGGCTCTCCAGCGCGAACTGCTCCAGCTGCTCTCGCTTGTAGCCCCACTTCTCGCACATGAGCTGGGCGCCGCGGAACTGGGAGATCTCCTGGAAGCCGTACCGCTCGATCCAGCCGTCGCCGTACAGCGGGATGTCGTTGTCGATGGCGAACTGGACGTTGGCGCCCATGGGGACCATGCCCATGTTCTCCACACCGGTGGCCACGACCAGGTCCTGGGTACCGGACATGACGCCTTGGGCGGCGAAGTGGATGGACTGCTGGGATGAGCCGCACTGGCGGTCGATGGTGACGCCGGGGACGGTTTCGGGGAGCCCGGCGGACAGCCACGCGGTGCGGGCCAGGTCCAGAGCCTGCGGGCCGGCCTGGCTGACGACACCCATGACGACGTCCTCGACCGCGGCCGGGTCGACCCCGGTGCGCTCGACGAGCTCCTTGAGGACGTGCGCGCCGAGGTCCGCGGGGTGCACGGCGGCCAGCGCGCCCTTCTTCGTACCGACGGGGGTACGTACTGCTCCGACGATGTAGGCCTCGGCCACGGGGTCCTCCAAGGGGCGTGAATTGTGACGTCCTGTTGAACCGAACTGTATTCGGTTTTGTGGTGCTGGCAAGTGGCCGCCCCCTGCATTCCGCATCCCGGCCCAGCTCAGCGGCATCAGCTCAGTCTCTTGGCTCTCCGTTCCCGCGGACGATCTTCGAGGCGTCGCTCTGGTCCCCCAGGGTCTCCCCGGTGACCTTCTCCAGCACCTCGAACACGTCGGGGTGCTCGTCCGGACCGAAGTCGGCGAGCAGTGAGCGCAGTGCCGTGCGGTGCTCCTCGTACAGCTGCCGGACCGCGTCCTCGCCGCGCCAGTTCAGCTCCCATGGGTCCTCGTCGGAGACCAGGTACCCGGCGTCCAGCAGCTCCTGGTGCACCGTCTCCCAACGGGAGACGTCCAAGCCGGACATCCGGTTGAGTTCGCCAGCACTCAGTTCCCCCTTGATGCCGAGGTGGCTCAGGGCCCAGCACGCCTCGGTGGAGACGTCCAGCCCGGCCGCCTCCCGGAGCCGCCCGTACATCGTCTCGGCGCCCTCGGCCCCGCAGGCCCGGTAGACCTCGTGCTCCACCTGCTCGATGGCGCTCCGGCTGGGGGCCGCCACGGGAGAGACGCTCTCGTCGAGGTCGGGGGTGCCGATGGTGGTGCGCAGCGGGATCTGCTTGAGGAACAGAGCCAGGACGAAGCCGATGAGGGCGATGGGGACCGCCCACAGGAACACCGAGTCGATGGCGTCGGCGTAGGCCTCCAGGAAGCTCGCCTGCGTCGCCGGGGGTAGGCCGTCCAGGGCCGTCGGGTCGCTCTCCAGGGTGCTCGTGTCCAGCCCCGGCGGCAGCTGGATCTCGTCGGCGCGGGCAGCCAGGTTGGACGCGAGCTGCCCGGCGAACACCGCGCCGAACACGGCCGTACCGAAGGACCCGCCGATCGAGCGGAAGAAGGTAGCCGAGGAGGTGGCCACCCCCAGGTCGCTGTAGGAGGCGGCGTTCTGCACCACCACGACCACCACCTGCATCACCAGCCCCAGCCCGGCGCCCAGGACGAAGAAGTACGCGCCCATCTCCACCAGCGAGCTGTCCGGGCCCATGGTGGACATCAGGAGGAGCCCGAGCGCCGTGAGCGCCATGCCCGCGATCGGATAGGCCTTGTAGTGGCCGGTCCGAGTGACCAGGCGGCCGCTGGTGATCGAGGTGAGGAACATGCCCGCCACCATCGGGAGCAGGTGCATCCCCGAAGCGGTCGGGGAGAGCCCGTGGACGATCTGGAGGAACAGCGGCAGGAACGCCATCGAACCCATCATCGCGAAGCCCACACAGAAGCCGATGCCCATCGCGACGACGATGGTCGGGTTGCGGAACAGGCTGAGCGGCATGACGGGGTCGCTGGCCCGCCGGGCGGTGAGCCACCATCCCAGCCCCAGGACCAGGCCCGCCGCGACCAGGACGATGATCTGCCACGACAGCCAGGCGTAGACGCTGCCGCCCCAGGACGCCACGAGGGTGAGGCAGACGGCGGTGGCAGCGAGCAGCACGATGCCCGAGTAGTCGATGTTCTGGCGCCCGACCGGGGTCTGTCGGGGCAGGACGGCCAGGACCGTCAGGAACGCGACCAGACCGAGCGGCAGGTTCACGTAGAACACCCACCGCCAGGACAGGTGGTCGACGAACAGGCCGCCGAGGAGGGGGCCGGCCACGCTGGAGACCCCGAAGACCGCGCCGAACAGCCCTTGGTACTTGCCGCGCTCCCTCGGCGAGACCACGTCGCCGATGATCGCCGAGGCAAGCACCATGAGCCCGCCACCGCCGATCCCTTGGAAACCCCTGGCCAGGATCAGCTGGAGCATGTCCTGGGCTATGCCGCACAGCGCCGAGCCCACAAGGAAGATCGCGATGCACCACAGGAACAGGCGCTTCCGGCCGAACTGGTCGCCGAGCTTTCCCCAGAGCGGGGTACTGGCGGTGACGGCCAGCAGGTAGGCGGTGATCACCCAGGAGAGGTGGTTGAGGCCGCCCAGGTCCGACACGATCGTCGGCAGGGCGGTGGAGACGATGGTCTGGTCCAGGGCCGCGAGCAGAACCGTGAGCATGAGGGCGGTCATGATCAGCGCGATCCGCCCCCCGTGCCGTTCGCGCCCCTCTCGGTGGTCGGCCGTGCCGCTGGCCATCGAATCGCCTCCAAGGCTCGGGCCGTCCCGCCCTCTGCGTCCCCGCTGCGGCCACACTAGGAACCCGACCCCCCACAGGCACCGGGAACCGCCCACCCGAACAGGAACTTTGCCCCGGCTTGCCCCCTCCCCTTCAATACCGAACGCGATTCGGTTACCGTGTGGGAACATCAGTGATCCACGACACGGACCGGAGCAGCGCATGAAGCGGGAACTCTTCGACGCCGACCACGACCTCTTCCGCGAATCGGTGGCGGAGTTCCTCAAGCGGGAGGTCACGCCCTTCCACGAGCAGTGGGAGAAGGACGGCCTCGTACCCCGCGAGGTGTGGCTGAAGGCCGGCGAGGTCGGCCTCTTGGGCCACGGCGTCCCCGAGGAGTACGGGGGCACCGGCCTGTACGACTACCGCTACAACCAGATCGTCAACGAGGAGATCTGCAGAGCGCACGCGAGCGGCCTGGGCGTCACTCTGCAGAACGACATCATCGCGCCGTACCTGGTGGGGCTCACCACCGACGAGCAGAAGAAGCGCTGGCTGCCCGGCTTCGCGAGCGGCGAGCTGATCACCGCGATCGCCATGACCGAGCCCGGAACCGGCAGCGACCTCCAGGGGATCAAGACCTCCGCGGTGCGCGACGGCGACGAGTTCGTCATCAACGGCAGCAAGACCTTCATCACCAACGGCATCAACGCCGACCTGGTCATCGTGGTCTGCCAGACCGACCCCGAGGCCGGCGCCCAGGGCTTCTCACTGATCGTCGTGGAGCGGGGGATGCCCGGCTTCGAGCGCGGCCGCAACCTCGACAAGATCGGCATGAAGGCGCAGGACACCGCCGAGCTGTTCTTCGACGATGTGCGGGTTCCGGCCGCCAACCTGATCGGCACCGAAGGCCAGGGGTTCATCCACCTGCTCGAGAACCTGCCCCAGGAACGACTGTCCATCGCGACCTGCGCGGTCGCCTCCGCGGACTTCATCCTGCAGCACACCATCGAGTACTGCAGGGAGCGCAGCGCCTTCGGCCGCTCGATTGGGCGCTTCCAGAACACCCGTTTTGTCCTGGCCGAGATCGCGACCGAGGTGGACCTGGGGCGCACCTACGTGGATCGCGGAGTCGAGCTGCTCAACAAGGGTGAGCTCACCGTCGAGGACGCGGCCAAGGCCAAGTGGTGGACCACCGAGATGTGCAACCGGGCCATGGACCGGTGCCTCCAGCTTCACGGTGGGTACGGGTACATGATGGAATACCCCGTGGCACGGGCCTGGCAGGACGCGCGGATCCAGACGATCTACGGTGGCACCACCGAGATCATGAAGGAGATCGTGGGCCGGGGCCTGAGCCTGTAGCACCCCCGTTCGAAAGGGCCCGGTCATGAGCGGAGCGTGGGACGGCCTCATCGTGATGGGGCTTCTGGTGGTACTGCTCATCATCGGCGTGCGCAAGCTCCGCCCGAGGATCCACATCCCTTGGGCGACCAGCGGCATCGTGGTGTTCTTCATCTTCGTCTGCCTGCTGCTGTGGGCCTGGTCCTGGCGCTGAGCATCCCGCCTTCCCCTGAACACACCGGAGACCCGTCACCCCGTGGGGTGGCGGGTCTTCCGGCGTCCGGAGGGAAGCCGGGGTTCGACGGACGACCCGAAGGCGGGTACGGACCCTCTGCGAGATCCCCGACTGTGGGGGCGGTGTGGTGGAGCGGACATTACGGGCCGGGGATGGGTGGGACGGGGACGGGCACGGCACCGGCAGACGCGGCGACAGCCGTTGGCGGCCGGAATGGAATGGGGCGACCAGGCTTGGAACAGCCCGGCCGGCATTCACTCAGGGGCACGGAGAGGAATGACGGACACGGATTTCGCAACGGAGAGTGAGCCTTTTACCAATCACGGGCACGGGCATCGGCGAAGAGCCCCGCGGGGCCGCCTGAACACCGCAGCGATCGGCCTGATCGGAGACACGGAACCGAAAGGGACGTTGTTCCCCAACGCCCGAAGCGAGACTGGGAACCATTTTCCCATCCGTTGAAGCCACGCCCGGACCACCATTCCGACGACCGTATTCCTTCGCTTTACGAGAGCCAAAGTAACCATACGGCTACAGAGAATCAAGTAGCCCTGGGGGCATTTTTGGGCACGACGAAGCGGCCGGAACTTTCACTCCCGGCCGCGTTCACTCCGTAAAAGGTGCTCTGAACTCGCTTTAGAGGGGTACGGCGCCGATGATCCGTCGGCGGGGACCGACGGGCGCACGAACTATTCCTCGTCGTCTTTCTCGGCCTCTTCGACCCCGTCGTCTGCCTCCGCGGCGTGCATGGGCATCTCGAACCACACGGCCTTGCCGTCCGGAGTGGGCCTGGAGCCCCAGCGGCTGGCGAGCTGCTCGACGAGGTACAGGCCGCGGCCGCCTTCGTCGTCGGCGGCGGCGCTTCGGATGCGCGGCAGGCGCAGGTCGTGGTCGAAGACCTCCACCCACACGGCGTTGGCACCGCGGCGGAGCCGGAGCAGGAACTCCTTCTCACCGGGGTCGTCGGTGGACTCGTCCTCCTCCGCGACGGCTTCCAGCAGGTCACTCCAGTCCTCGTCGAACTCGTCGACCATGCCGCCCGACTCGAGCGGGTTCTCCGAGTCCAGCACACCGACACCGGTGAACTCGCGGTGCACCGGGTGCGGGGTGGCGTGGATGACCACGTTGGTGACGATCTCCGAGACCAGCAGGCAGGCGAGTTCGGCCTGGTCGCGGTCGACCCCCCACTCCTTGAAGGTGTCGGCGGCCAGGTGGCGTGCCTCCCCCACGGTGGAGGCCTCGGAGGGGAACCAGCCCTCGCGCAGCGCGAGCTCGTCGGAGTGGGTGCGCACGACCAGCAGTGCCGTGTCGTCGTCCAGTTCGCCGGGGACGCTGTGCACGGCGGCCTCGGCGATCTGTTCCACGTCCTTGTCGGCGACCTCGGCGACCCGGTCGGTCATCCTGGCCAGGGCCCGCTCGGGGTCGGCCCTGCCGCCGACCGGCCGCCGGTCCACCAACCCGTCGGTGTAGAGAACCAGGGTGGCGCCGATGGGCAGGCGCAGATCGGCTTGGTGGTAGACGATGTCCTCACCCGAACCGCCCTTGGCGCGCACGCCCAGCATGCGGTCGGTGACCTCCAGGTCGAGGGCCTCCACCGACTCCGACGTGATCAGCAGCGGGGAGGCGTGCCCGGCGTTGGCGTAGGACAGTTCCCGGGACCAGGCATCGTAGACCATGTACAGGCAGCTGACGCTGGGGATCCAATCACCCCCCTTGCCGTCGGGGATACCGAGCTGCCGCACCCATTCGTCCAGTTCACGCAGGATGTCAGCGGGCTCCCGGTCGGCTTGGGCGAAGGCGCGCAGAGCGGCGCGCAGCTGGCCCATGACGGCGGCGGCGTGCGGTCCCCGGCCCTCGACATCGCCGATGACGAGGCCGACGCGGCCCGCGGAGAGCGGGATCGCGTCGTAGAAGTCGCCGCCCACCTGGGTCTGGATGCCGTGCCCGTGCGCCTGGAGCGGCCCGGCCGGCAGGTAGCGGTGGGCGACGGTCAGCCCGTCCAAGGGCGCGAAGTCGGTGGGCATAAGGCTGTTCTGGAAGGCCAGCGCGGTGCTGCGCTCCTCCTCGAACAGGCGCGCGTTGTCGATGGCCAGGGCGACCCGGGAGGCGATGGCGCCGACCAGGTCCCGGTCGAAGCCGCCGTAACTGCTCTTCTGCCGGGGTGAGAGGCCGGACAGGGCCAGGGTGAGCACACCGAGGACCTCGCCGCGGGCCCGGAGCGGGGCGGCGATGGCGGAGGTCACGCCGACCTGGCGGGACACCCGGTCGGAGCGGTCGTTGGGTGAGTGCTCGTAGAGGTAGTCGCTGCTGACCACGGTCTCCATGCGGCGCATCGCCTGGGTGACGAAGTGGCGTTCGGGGTAGCGGACCTCGTCTCCGACGTCGAACCAGGTGCGCGGCGGCGGGGTCCAGCCCTCGGCGTGCACCGAGACCTGCCTGATCAGGGTGTCGTGGTCGTAGAGGTCGATGAAGCAGTGGTCGGCGAACTGGGGCACCAGGATCCCCGCCACACCCTTCACCGTGGAGTCGAACTCCAGCGAACTGGCCAGGCGGCTACCGATGCGTTCGAGCAGACCGTACTGCTCCTCGACGCGGCCGCTGCGCAGCGCCTCGCGTGCGATGAGGGTGATGCCGTCGATCTCTCCGGAGTCGTCGCGCATGGGCACCGCCTGTGCCCGCACGTGGATCCAGGTGGAGTCGCCCTTGAGCACCGCGAACGTGCCCTCCCACGGTTCACCCCGCAGGACGCGGCGGGCCAGCTGGGAGGCGTGTTCGCGGTCGGACTCGTGAATGCCGATGTCGAGCAGGGACAGGCCTACGTAGTCGCGGCCGCCGACGAACCCGAAGAGCTCTCGCGCGTAGGGGTTCCAGTAGCGAAGGAGGCTGAACCGGTCGATGACGACGATGGCGATCTGGGCCTGGTCGACGACCTCGGCCGTGACAAGCGCGTCGCTCTCCCGGAAGGGCTCACCCCACCGTGTCATCTAGCCGCCACCTCGCCGTCATGAGCTGCACACATGCCTGCTCCGGGTACCCCGAACGACCGCACCTTGGAGCGAGCGTAGCAACACCGTCAACGTTCCCGCAGCGCAATGAGACAATCCCGATGAGCAACCAATCAACGTGTACGGACGCTTCACGGCTTGGCGACGAAGACGTGCCCGGCGACGTCGGCGGGAAGCTCGGTGTCCCCGTCGCTGCCGCTGACACGCACCCCGCCGTCCGAGGCGCGAAGTACAACTTCCTGTCCGGGTCGTACCCCGGATTTGCGCAAGGTGAGCATGATGTCCGCGTCCGGCTGCAACTGTTCACTGATGCGCCGCACGGTGACGGTGGTTTCCGTGTTGGACGCGGCATCGATCATCGGAACGATGGAGTCGTCGGTGAACGGTTCAGGCGCGTACCCCTCCAGGCCCAGCTCGTCCAGACCGGGGATGGGGTTGCCGTGCGGGCACACCGACGGGGCGTTGAGCAGCCCCACCAGACGTTCCTCCACGGCTTCCGAGATGACGTGCTCCCAGCGGCAGGCCTCGATGTGCACGTCCTCCCACGGCAGCCCGATGACGTCGACGAGCAGGCGCTCGGCGAGCCGGTGCTTGCGCATGACGTGGGTGGCCAGTCTGCGCCCCTCGGAGGTCATCACGAGGTGGCGATCGTTCTCGACCCGCAGCAGGCCGTCGCGCTCCATGCGGGCCACGGTCTGACTGACCGTGGGACCGCTCTGGTGCAGGCGCTCGGCGATACGGGCCCGAAGCGGGACAATGCCCTCCTCTTCGAGCTCGAAAACCGTACGGAGGTACATCTCCGTGGTGTCGATCAGCCCGTGTGCGGTCAAGACTCCCCTCCCAAGGCTCTGTGCCCGGCGCGCGGTCGCGGCGGGCACGGCAGGTCTCTCACAACACAGGCCGGGACCACATGATTCCCTGGGGCCGAGTGGGGACCGGGGTGTCCGCAGGACCGCGGGAGCGACCACCGCTTGCGTCAAGCATATCGCGACGCACCGAGCATGGATTTCGCTAGTGTCTCACTATACGGACGCGTAGGACCCCCGCGGCCCCGGAAGCACAAGGGCAGGAGGTCACAGGCGTGCAGGGCACCTCGTTGAAAAGTGAAGTATCCGAAGGACCCTTGCGAACACGCCCGGGAACACCTCCCGTCACCACCGGCATCCGCACTCACGGCAACCAAGGTCACGCTGGGTGCTCGGGCGTTCAGGGTGCGAGGCGGTCGACATCCCACGTCCCGTCCTCTGCCCACAGGTACCGGAACCGGTCGTGCATGCGGTCCGCCCCGCCCTGCCAGAACTCCACTTCCCGGGGGACCAGCCGGAACCCGCCCCAGTAGGCGGGCCGGGGGATGGGTTCGTCGGTGCCCCACACAGAGTCGAAGTCGTGGAAGAGGCGGTCCATCTCGACACGGTCGGCCACCGGCCGGGACTGGCGTTCGCTGGCCCAGGCGCCCAGCTGTGATCCGCGCGGGCGTGAGGCGAAGTAGCGGTCGTTCTCCTCGTCGCTGAGCCGCTCCACGTGCCCCGCGACCAAGACCTGGCGGCGTATCGCGTGCCAAGGGAACACGACGGAGGCACGGGGGTCGGACTCCAGCGCTTGGCCCTTGCGCGAGGTGTAGTTGGTGAAGAAGCGCAGACCCGAGCGGTCATAGCCCTTCATCAGCACCGTGCGGGATCGGGGCATCCCGGAGGGTTCCACCGACGACAGCACCATCGCGTTGGGTTCGGCGAGACCCGAGGTGTGGGCCTCGCCGAACCACAGGTGGAACTGCGTCATCGGATGGTCGGCCAGCATCGATCGGCGCAGAGGTTCACCCATGTACGGTTTCCGCAGTTCGGCAGGGTTCTGGTGGTCCACACGACGCATACTCTCGCGCTGCGCCCGCACGGCGCCACCCGGAGCCGCTCCCTAGCGCGCCGCCCCACGGCCCCCAAGGCGTCAGAGGCATGACGGGCCCGCGTCGACCGTCGTCTGGGTGATGTGCCCGCACGTGGCGATGGCCCTCTGCCAGTGCTGCCCGGAGAGCTCGCCCACCTGGACGAGCTGCACCATGCGATCCGGATACCAGTTCCCCGTCGTGGAACGGCCGAAGCGGATCTCCCCCGACGCGAGGGAGAGGCCGTCGGTCCCCTGGATCTCCCGCAGGAGCCCGGCCCGTGCTTCCTCGTACACCTCCTGAGGGAACAGGTCGGCGGCCGGTGACGGCGACGGGTCGGTGTCCTCCCCGTCCTCCGGCACCGGAGAGGCCACCCCTCGAGGGGCCTGACCGGCCGGCCCGTCCGTGTCGCTCTGCAGCGCCCGGCTGATCACCCGGAAACCGTCGTGGGCCATCACCGCGTGTGCGATCGAGGGCAGTCCGTCGTCCTCCCCCGCGCCGTAGTCTCCGGTGTCGGCCTCCTCCGGAGCACATCCCGTGGTGTCCTGCGGAGTGCCCTCTGCGGCGTCCTCCGGGAGGCCGTCCCCGTCGTCGGCCTCGGCCTCTCCGCTGTGGGCGGCAGCCGCACTGCAGGGATAGTGCTCGCGGATGGCGTCCCGGAAGATGTCGTAGATGCGGTGCTCACCCGAGTTCGTGTGCTCGTTCCACGGCCCGCTCGCGGCCAGCGGCGTGTAGAAGACCGGATAGCCGCCCTCGTCACTGATGTCCTGCGCCCGGTCCGTGACGTACTTGGCGATGTCGTCACCGCCGAGCAGCGCCACTTCGGCGTCGGCGCACAACCCCTCCTCGCGGAACTGGTCGTAGAAGTCCTGGAAGTCGGAGGAGCGGCCCGCGAAGTAGATGACGTCCGGGGGATCCTCTTCGCACACATCCTCCAGGTGGTGACCGTGCGTGGTGCCCTCGCCGCCGTAAGGGAGGACGCCCGGGATCACTTCCTCCTCCCTGTCGGCGAACTGCACGGCCGGCGGGGGGTGCTCCCCTTCCCAGGCCTCGCCTTCGAAGGCATCCATGAACTCCACGGCCAGATGGGGACCGTAGTCCTCCCCTTCTCCGCTGTTGGCGATGGCGACGGCGCTCCTGGCGGGTTCCATGTGCCAGCTGTCCGCACCGCCCTCTGCGCTCGGCACCCCCTGGTAGGCCCAGTGCGCCGCCTGCCTGGCGAGTCTGGAGTTTGCGGGCGCCATCGGGAAGAAGTAGGGGCTGGGAACCCCGGTGTCGAGGTACGCGACACCGTCGAAGGTGGCGGTGGTCCCGACCATGGGCAGCTCACCGGCGCTCAGCTCGGCGATCGCCTCGGTATTGGACTGCACGCTGTGGCCCAAGCCGATGACCGCGATCGGCCGGTCCATCCCCAGGTCCTCGTTCTTGGACAGGTCCACGACCTGCTGCGCGACCGTACGCGCGTGCGACCAACCGTCGCCTGCGTTGGCCAGCATCAGTTTGATCCGGGGCAGGCTGTCGCTGTTCCTGTTGTTGTGGACCTCCTGGCCCTCCGCCAGTCCGAGGAGTTCACCTTGGACCCCGGAGAGGGAGAGGTCACTGGTGCCCAGGGTGTTGAGCTCCGCGAAGAAGACCACGGTCACGTACGGGCGGTCCCCTTCCTCGACCTCCTGGTTCTGCTCGTGGATCGCGTCGACGAGGATCTCCAGTCGGTCGTGGAAGGAGAAGGCCCCGAAGGTGACCCCGACGCAGTCGTCGTCCTCCGTTCGGCTGATTCCGGGCGGCGACTGGACCCCTTCGATGACGCACGGGTTCTTGGACTGCACGTAGCTGGGCACGACGCTGGTCAGCGGGACCGTCACCCCGGCGACCAGAAGGACCACGACAGCAGCCGAACTCACGGCGAGCGTCGAGACCGGCCATACGGTCGTCGTCTCGGGCCGGTCCGCGTTCCAGTCCAGGGTGCGGGGAAGCTGCGGGACCCGCAGAGTCACCGTGCGTTCCCGGCCCAGCTGCCCGCTCGCGTGGCGGGCGCGCAGCCAGCGGGCCACCTCCCTCTCCTCGCCGACGCGGCCCTCGGTCTCCGATTCCCCCTTCTCCTCCCCTGTACGGCCCTGGGCCTCAGGCAGGTCGAGGTAGCGCTCAGCGGGCACGCTGCCGTCCACCAGCGGCGCGGAGTCAGCACTGCGTACCTGAACGATGAGGAGCGGGTCCGGGTACCCCCGGCGCAGCCGCTCGTCCTCGATGAGGCGCACCAGGTAAGCGCCGACACGGTCGGCCCGGTCCTGGTCCAGGATGAGTACCGGCCTCTGGTCGCGCCCGCGCGGCAGGGGGAACCACGGACGGTGCGCCGTTCCGCTGTGCGTGTGCGCGAGGTCGTCGAGAAAGGCGTTGACCGCGAGTCGGTGGATGTAGGGGATCCGCTCCACCAGCCCGTCCGTGTGCTCGGGGGCACCCCGCACCGCCTGGTCCGTGGTGTGGCGCTCCGGCGGGCGGCCGCCGAAGAAGAGCCGGGCCAGTCCCCGGCGCGTCGACGGGCGGGCTCGGGAGACGGGGGGCCGGGGCCCCGGCGCCTCACGCGTGTGCGGTTCGACCGGGAACCAGCCGGTCAGCTCCCGCTGGAGCTGGATGAGGTTGAGTACGCGGATACCGCGGGCCCGGTGGTGGGGGAAGGACTGGTCCTCGTCGTCGTACCGGTGCTCGTTGAGCCAGCGGTAGGCGTTCCACGGCAGGACGAGGAAGGGTGCCAGCGAGAGGTAGACGAAGAGCAGCACCACCGCAGCGACGGCGGTGACCACGTTGTTCACACCCTGGGCCGCGCTCCCGAAGGTGCCCGCGACGCTGAAGGTACCCAGGACGAGAGGCGCCGTGAATGCCACGACGTTGACCCCGAACGCCAGCGGGGTGAGCAGGATCGCGTCGAGCTTGCCGAAGGTGATCCGGCTGGAGACGCGTGCGATCTGCGTGGCCAGCCAGTGGGAGGCCCGGATGTAGTTGTCGAGGAGCCAGAAGCGCCGCCGACGGCGTTGTTTCCACCCTTCGCTGGAGCTCTCGTCCTCACCCGCAGCTGTCTCCCCCGACGCCCACAAGGGTGCGGCCTGCGCCCCGATGTGCTTCTGCTTGACCCGGCGCAGGTCGGCGATGACGTGGATCTGCGCCCTTCGGCTGTCCGCCAAAGGCTTGTCCGCCTGCCCCACTTCCTCCTTGAGCACGTTGTCCCGGATGGACCTGAGGTCGCACTCACCCAACCAGAGCAGCGATCTGAGCCTCCGGAACCGGGGCGGCGCCGGGGGCCGCTTCTTCCAGAGGAAACCGTTCCGTGAGGCCTCGGAGCGTCCCACCAACCTGCCAAGGAGGGCGTAGAGCTCTTGCGTGGTGGCCCTGGGCTCCGGTGGTGCCTGGTCCCCTACCCGCGGAGGCTCTCCCTCCGCGCTCTCCGGCAGGCGCCAGACCGGCTGGTTGCCGCAGCGCTCGGTCAGCATCCCGAGGAGGTCGTCCCGGTCGTCCGGGTGGTCCAGAGTCAGGTCCAGTACCGGGGGTGGCTCGGCCCAGTCGCCGCGCTGCTCTTGGTCCTGCCCGCCCGGTGGGCGCCTGCGGGCGGCGCGCCGCTCCATGCGGATCAGTCGCCGGGTGCCGGAGCGCTTCGGCCGCCGGCGGAACGCATCGAAGACCTTGAGGAAGGCAGGGGCACTGACCGGTTCCTTCGGTACGGCGGATGTACTGTCGGCCACTTGCGGGGTCCCTCCATGGATCACCGTGCGCGGATCGTACTTTCGTCCCCCGATACCTCTTGAGATAGCAAATGCACACCGCAAGTTCCCGGTTTTCGAGGGAATTAACGGCGTCCGATACCTGCAACAAGCCCGCTCTGTGAGAATTCGATGGGCCGGTCACGTGATTTCACGGCGGGAATTGCCGCCCTGACCGGCAGCATCGCGGCGCACACCACTACGCTGGTCGACGTGACCGAGATTCAGATTCCCGCGAACCTGCTGCCCTCCGACGGCCGTTTCGGGAGCGGCCCCTCCAAAGTCCGAGCGGCCCAGCTCGAAGCCCTGGCCGACTCCGGCACCCACTACATGGGGACCTCCCACCGGCAGAAGCCGGTCAAGTCCCTCGTGGGCCGGGTCCGTACCGGTGTGAACGAGCTCTTCTCCTTGCCCGACGGCTACGAGGTGGTCCTCGGCAACGGCGGCACCACCGCGTTCTGGGACATCGCCGCGCACGGGCTGCTGCGCTCCAAGTCGCAGCACCTGGCCTTCGGCGAGTTCTCCAGCAAGTTCGCGAAGGTCGCCAAGGACGCCCCGTGGCTGGACGAGCCCACGGTCATCACCACCGACCCCGGCACCCACGGCGAGGCCGTTGCCGAGGCCGGCGTGGACGCCTACGCGCTCACCCACAACGAGACCTCCACCGGCGTGGCCGCCCCGATCAAGCGGGTCGCCGGGGCCGACGAGGACTCGCTCGTGCTCGTGGACGCCACCAGCGGCGCGGGCGGGCTGCCGGTCGACATCGCCGAGACCGACGTCTACTACTTCGCACCGCAGAAGAGCTTCGCGGCCGACGGCGGCCTGTGGATCGCGATCATGTCGCCCAAGGCCCTGGCCCGGGTCGAGGAGATCGCGGCGAGCGGCCGCTACATCCCGGAGTTCTTCTCGCTGACCACGGCGGTCACCAACTCCGCCAAGGACCAGACCTACAACACCCCGGCCGTGGCCACGCTGCTGCTGCTCGCCGAGCAGCTGGAGTGGATGAACGCCCAGGGCGGCTTGAAGTGGGCCGTGGCGCGCACGCACGAGTCCTCCTCGATCCTCTACAACTGGGCGGACCGCTCCCCCGTCGCGACGCCGTTCGTCACCGACCCGGCCCAGCGGTCCCAGGTAGTCGGCACGATCGACTTCTCCCACGAGGTCGACGCCGCCCAGATCGCGAAGGTGCTGCGCGCCAACGGTGTCGTGGACACCGAGCCGTACCGCAAGCTGGGCCGCAACCAGCTGCGTGTGGCGATGTTCCCGGCCGTGGAGCCCAGTGACGTCAACGCGCTTACCGAGTGCGTCGACCACGTGATCAGCAAGCTGTCCTGAGCCGGTCCTCCGACGTTGGAGAATAGAGGCCGACCCGCCGCACGCGGGTCGGCCTCCTTGTCTCACTTCCACTCATCGCTTGTCTGGACGGTTCGACTGTGCGCAGGAACAAGAAGACCGAATCCCCCATCAAGATCATTTCGCACCGGGGGGCTTCCGGTCACCGGCCCGAGCACACCCTCGCCTCGTACGAGCTGGGTGCCCGGCACGGCGGCGACTTCATCGAGATGGACCTGGTCGCCACCAAGGACGGCCACCTGATCTGCCGCCACGAGCAGGAGATCGGTGACACGACGGACGTGGCCGACCGCCCCGAGTTCGCCGACCGGCTCACCACTCGGACGGTCGACGGGCACGAAGCCGAGGGCTTCTTCGCGCAGGACTTCACCCTGGCCGAGATCAAGACGCTGCGCGCCAAGGAGCGCATGGCGAAGATCCGCCCGGACAACGCGGTGATGGACGGCTCCTACGGGATCCCGACCCTGCAGGAGGTCATCGAACTGGCCTTCTCCCTCACCGAGGAGCTGGGCCGCCCGATCGGGATCTACCCCGAGACCAAGCACCCGGCCCACCACGTCGCACAGGGTTTGGAGCTGGAGCCGACGCTGACCGCCGTCCTGCGCGAGGCCGACCTGGTCGGCGAGGAGCCGAAGGTGCCGGTGTTCCTGCAGTCCTTCGAGGCCGAGAGCCTGCGCAAGCTCGCCGGGACCGGGCTTCCGCTCGTGTACCTGATGGGCACGGACGAGTCCTGGTCGCACTACACGACCCCCGACGGCCTGGCCGAGGTGGCGTCCTTCGCGCACGCCATCGGTCCGCACAAGAGCCTGGTCATCCCCACCAACGAGGACGGTTCGCTGGGTGAGCCCACCGACCTGGTCGAAAGCGCCCACGAGGCCGGCCTGGTCGTGCACCCCTACACGTTCCGCAGCGAGAACCACTTCCTGCCGACCGACCTGCGCTCGGACGGCAAGCCCGAGGAGTACGGCGGCTTCGCCGCCGAGTACGAGGCCTTCTTCGAGGCCGGGGTGGACGGTGTGTTCTCGGACTTCTCCCGGCACGCCTTCCTGTGCCGCGAGTACTTCCTGGACCCGCAGCCCACCGCTTAGGGCTGGCCCAGCGGCCCGTGCGACAGCCCTGCACGGTTCACTGCACGTCGAACTCGTTGCCCTCGGGGTCGCGCATAAACACGTGCGAGGCCCCAGGCTCCTCGACCACCGCGACGGCAACCGCGCCAAGATCAGGGCCCTGCGCGAACGCAGGGGGCCTGAGGCCTCCTACGTACGGCGGACCAGGAACACGATGCCGCCGATGAGCAGGGCCGCGACCACGACCCCGCCGAGGATGAGCGGGCTCGCGCCCGGCGCACTCCCCTCGTCCGGCTCTTCCTCCGCCCCCTCGTCGGTCTCCTCCTCGTCGGGCGCCTCCGCCTCGGCCTCTGCGGTTTCGGGGAACTGTTCGCCCGAGAGCGGGACCCGCCACACCGGGGAGTGCAGACCCTCGGAGCCGGCCATCAGGGCCGTGCCGTCCGGGGTGAAGGCCACCGACTCGCCCTGGTCCATCTCCGGCAGGTCGAAGGATCCCACCGAGGCACCCGGCACCCCGTCGCTGGCGTCGTAGACCGTCGCCCCCCAGTAGGTGCGGATGACGTAGCGGGTTCCGTCCGGGCTGAACGCGGCATCGGTGGCGAACAGCGGTGCGGAGTCGACCCTGGTGAGCTCGTTCTCACCCTCGGGGTCCAGGTTCTCCGGGGCGGCGTACACACTGCCCGCGAACTCCTTGGACACGATGTACAGGCGGCCGTCGCGCGGGTCGATCATCATGCCCTCGGCGTCGCGGCCCCCGTCCTCGTAGGTGAAGGTGAACACCGCGGGGTCCAGGGCCGCGTCGTCCAGAACCTCGGGTTCGGCGAAGTGGTAGACGCGGATACTGGGCCAGCCGCCGCCGAAGTTGTCCCCGATGTCGCCGACGAACACCGTCGGTTCGCCCTCGGGCCCCTGGGCGACGGTGATCGCCTCCCAGTCCCGGAGCTCCACGTTCAGGGTGACGGTCGCGACCGTCTCGCCCTCCTCGTCGACGGCGTACACCTCCGGGAGGTGTTCGCCGCTGTCGTTGTGCGTCCACCACACGCCCTCGTGCAGCAGGGACGGGGCCAGGCCGCTGGACTCCGAGATCCGCTCGTCCTGGAACTCGAAGGCGATCTCCGAACCCTCGGGGCCCTCTCCGCCTCGCGGGTAGTCGACCCCCTCCTCCCCCTCCTCCGGGATCTCGGGTTCCGCCATGGCGGGGCCCGTCGGCAGGAGGGCGATCAGGACAGCCGCGACGAGGGCGAGAGGTCTTCTCATACCCGCCATCCTGCCAGGGGGAGGACCAAGTGGCTTGTACCCGGGTCCGAACGGGCACATTCGGCTTACAAAGCGCCGTAAGGAGAGACCCCATGAGGATCGTCGCCTGTCTCAACGGTGATCGCCGCCCGGGTGCGCACCCGTCCCTGCCCGTGTCCGTCGACCAGCTCGTCGCCGACGCCCACTCGGTAGTGACCGCCGGCGCGACCGCCGTGCACATCCATCCCCGCGACCCCGGAGGCGCGGAGTCCCTGGACCCGCAGACGGTGTCGGCGCTGATGGAGCGGATGCGCGCCGACGGCCCCGACGTGCCCGTCTCGCTGACCACGTCCCTGTCGGCCGAGTCCGACCCGTGGCGGCGCTACGACATGGTGCAGAGATGGGCGTCACCGGCCTTACCCGACTCGGTGTCGGTGAACCTGCACGAGGCGGGGTCTGTGGACCTCATCCAGCTGTTGGGCGACCGCAGGGTCGAGGTGGAGGCGGGCGTGTGGACCGTGGATGCGGCCCGGATCCTCATCGCCACCGGTGTACGGGTTTCGGCGGTCCTGGTGGAACCGACCCAGGTCGCGGTGGAGGACGCCGAGCGGAACGCCGACGCGATCAACACGCTGTTGGACCGGGCGAACGTGGACCTGCCCCGCATGTTGCACGGCGCCGACGCGACGGCGTGGCCGATGTTGGAGGCGGCCCTGGCGGCGGGCCGCGACATCCGGATCGGCTTGGAGGACACTATGCGGCTGCCCGACGGTACCGAGGCGCACGACAACGCTGCGCTCGTGGAACACGCCGTCAGCCTGTCCTCCGCCACCGCCTGAGGACGGGGCAAGGGCGTGTTCGGCGGACTGAGGGCCTTTTGACAAGGGGTGTTGGGCTCCCCGGCCCTTCGGGGTGCCCCTTTCCACGCGAGCGCGGGAGATCAACGCGAGCGCGGGAGATCAACGCGAGCGCGGGAGATCAACGCGAGCGCGGGTGGTTTCCCCGTTTCCTGCCGCTTGATGGTGGCCGTCTCCGCTGCGCGCGTCAAGGTCGTCGCCGTCGAAGCGCTGGCGCGCTGTCGGTGGCGCTCCACCTTGACCCGCTTCGCTGCGACGGCGGGTGGGCGGCTATCAGGAAACGGGGGACGTGTGGTCGGGGCCCTGAGGGGCCCTTAGGGCCCCGGGCCTGCGGCCCGGTGGGCCGGTGGGCCGGTGGGCCGGTGGGCCGGGCTTCGCCCGGTCCGGCCGTGGCCGGCCGGATTCCTTCCCTTCCGCCCGGCTTCATCGGCCAGCGCGTCGCAATCCAGTGACCAGCCAGCGACGAAGGACCCGAGCAGGCCGGGCGGGTGGCTGGGCGCGTCCCACCGGTCTTTCGGTCGGACTCAGCTCCCCCTTCCCCGATGATCTTGCCCCTGTCTCAACCCTCGACGGCCGAGGGTGGAGCTGGGGGCAAGATCATCGGGGATGAACCGGTTTCGGACACAGCGGTCACCACCACCGGACTGGTTTCGGACACCGGGGCTGCCCCGGGAGCGGCCGCTACCCCCGGGGGAGGCACCCGGGACACCGACCCCCCGCCCAGAAGCACCCGGGGCCAGTGAACCCCCTCCCTGGAGGCAATCCCGGCGCCCAAAATGCCTCCAACAGGGGGGCTCACTGCTTACCCCGCACCCGGCCGGGCTGCCGACACCACCCCGCCTCGACCGGTCCACCCACCGAGCCGCCAGACCGGTGGGACGCGCCCGACCACCCGCCCCGCCTGCTCGGGCCCTTCGTCGCCGGCCGGCCACTGGATTGCGACGCGCCTGCCGACACAACCAGACCCACGGGAAGGAATCCGGCCGGCCACGGCCGGACCGGGCCGCAGGCTCGGCGCAGTTCCCGGCCGAAGGCCGGTCCCGTCGCCACCCCGACCACACGCCCCCGCCGAGTAGCCGGGGGGAATCTCACCCCCCGGCCCTCACAGATCCGTACGTGACAGTCTCCCGTCATACGGCTCTTATCACCCTGATCACCAGGAACGAGGAGCGTGCACCGTCCACTCCCAC
>NZ_BAAHAR010000077.1:0-19842 GCF_054777395.1 Nocardiopsis oceani | reverse complement strand
ACTTCCGACCGAAGTTCCTGGCCAAGTCGACCATGGCCCGCAAAGCCGCCGATGCCGCGATCGGTGCCACCAAGCAGGCGCTGATCGAGATGGGCCGCAAACACCAGAGGGCTGTGTACCTGGTGCGACCGGCCCACACCACGATGGACTGCGGTGATTGCGGGGCGAGAGCCAAGCACCGCCTGCCGCTGTCCGAACGTACCTACACCTGTACCGCGTGCGGGGTGTCCCGGCCCAGGGACCGCAACTCCGCGCGCGTGATGCTGGTCCGGGCGGGTCTGAACCCGGGCGGTGTTGAGGGCGTCAGACCTGATCGTCCGCAGGACGAACAGGCGGCCTGAGCCGCGAATCCCCGCAGTTTCCCTGAAGGCAGGAATCCCCTTCCTTCAGGGAGGGGAGCAGTCAATCCGTGGCCTTTACCCCGCCACGGAGGCCACGATGGCCCTCACCTGTGCCAGCGCGTCCACGTGCTCGTCCGGCCGCGAGGTCTTGGGCAGGTGTACGTGCCCGGCGGCGGTCTCGGTCCCGGCGCGGTCGCGTAGAAGCGTGTTCCGGTAGGCGATCTCGTTGGACAGGTAGTCGCCGCCGCCTCCGCGCCGCGCCGACGAATCAGGGTTGGGGCCGTGCGGGCGGTGCACGGGCTCGTCGCCGCCGACGGGGACCTCGGTCACCTCGGTGTTGGCCACGACCGTGTAGCGTCCGGCCACCGCCTCCACTATCCGCTCCGCGGGCAGGGAGGAGCGCGTCCACTCCGGAGCCTGGGGGCCGGGCACCGGGGCGCGGCCGGTCCGGGACACCCCCAGATTGTCCCGGCCGCCTCCCCGCCACACGCCGTTCCAGACCTCCAGGTCGAACCGGTCGGGGCGGCCTCGGCTCAGCGTGATGACCGCGTCGGCCACCCCGTACTGTCCGGCCAGGGCTTCTTCCACCAGCCCGGCGTCGAAGTCGGCCCAGCGCACCGGGAAGACGGCCGAGCGCACCACGGCGGTGCGCTCCCCCACGGGGAAGGTCCACCCGTTGAGGTCCAGGGCCGAGGCCCCGGACGGGTTGGAGCACTCCAGGTCCTCGTCCAGACGGAACGGGTCGAACCCCGTGACCACCACTCGGACCCACCGGTCACCCGGAGGGAAATCCAGGTCGGTGATGCCGCGGGACGTGGTGTCGAGCAGGTGGATGAGCTCGTCGCGCTCCGCGTCGGACAGGGGGAAGGAGGGCTCCCAGGTGCGCAGGCGGGAGGAGAGCACCAGGCGGGCCCAGTACAGGGGGCGGTCGTCGACGGGGCCGCCCCGGGTGCGGGTGGATTCGGTCCACAGTCGGGAGGCGTGCGAGGCGATCGCCTCCCTGGCCTGGTTCAGGTCGGTGCTCGCGCGCAGGTCGGCGGTGAACAGGGGCTCGGCCGCGCTGAATCCGGAGCGGGCCAGGACCAGCCGGGGCTCGGGGCGTTCAGCGCGGTCCTCTTCGGGAGTGGTGTCGTGGTGCACGGGCCAGCTGTCTGGGTTGGGTACGGGCCGTGCGAGTCTAACGTCCCCCACTGACACGCCGGGGCGGGGCCGCGCCACGGTCGGGGTCTGGACGCTGGGGGTGGACCGGGGGCCCCGGAGTTGACAGGGTGAGTGGTGACCGTCTCCCCCTCTCAACGGAGAGAGAAACACATGCACAATGGTGCCCTCCCCGACACCGAGGTCCTCGCCGACCGGGCCAGGACCGCTCTGGAACGGTGCGGTGTAACCCATCTGCCCGAACCTCTCGGGGCTCCCGGCGCGGCTCGTACGCCGATCACCGGCCAGGACTTGTTTCCCGTCGAGTTCGACACCCCGGAGTCCACCACGCGTGCCGTGGCAACGGCGCGGGACACCTTCACCTCCGCCTGGCGGGACACCCCCGCCCCGGAGCGCGGACAGCTCGTCTACCGGTTCGGTGAGCTGCTGCGCGAGCACAAGGCCGACCTGGCCGAGTTGGTCACCATCGAGGCGGGCAAGATCCGCTCCGAGGCCTTGGGCGAGGTCCAGGAGATGATCGACATCTGCGACTTCGCCGTGGGCCTGTCCCGGCAGCTCTACGGGCGCACTATGCCCTCCGAACGGCCCGGACACCGGCTTATGGAGACCTGGCACCCGCTGGGCGTGGTCGGTGTGATCACCGCCTTCAACTTCCCCGTCGCCGTGTGGTCGTGGAACACCTGCGTGGCGCTGGTGTGCGGGAACACCGTCGTGTGGAAGCCCTCCGAACTGACCTCTCTGACCGCGCTGGGCTGCCACGGGCTGCTCATGCGCGCCGCGGGCGAGGTCGGCGCGCCCTCCGACGTCCACCGTGTGGTGCTGGGCGGGGCCGAGGTCGGCGACGTCCTGGTGAGCGACGAGCGGGTGTCGTTGCTGTCGGCCACCGGCTCGACCGCGATGGGCCGGACCGTGGCGCCCAAGGTGGCCGCCCGGATGGGCCGCTACCTGTTGGAGCTGGGCGGGAACAACGCCGCGGTGGTGGGCCCTTCCGCGGACCTGGACCTGGTGGTGCGCGGCAGCGTGTTCTCGGCGGCGGGGACCGCAGGGCAGCGCTGCACCACGCTGCGCCGACTGATCGTGCACGAGGACGTGGTCGACGAGGTCACCGAGCGGGTCGTGGACGGCTACAAGCAGCTGCGCGAGCGCATCGGGGACCCCTACGAGGAGTCGACCCTGGTCGGTCCGCTGGTGGGGGAGCGCGGGCACAAGGCCATGCTTGGCGCCTTGGAGCAGGCCAAGGCCGACGGCGGCGATGTGCTGGTGGGTGGTGAGCGGCGCCTGGAGAAGGACGCCGCGGACGCCTACTACGTCGAGCCCGCGGTCGTACGGATGCCGGGGCAGACGGAGGTGGTGCGGGAGGAGACCTTCGCGCCGATCCTGTACGTGCTGACCTACCGCACCTTCGAGGAGGCGGTGGAACTGCACAACGGGGTGCCGCAGGGCCTGTCGTCGGCGATCTTCACCCAGGACCAGGCCGAGGCCGAGCGTTTCCTGGCCGCGGCCGGGTCCGACTGCGGCATCGTCAACGTCAACATCGGTACCTCCGGTGCGGAGATCGGTGGCGCCTTCGGCGGTGAGAAGGACACCGGAGGCGGCAGGGAGTCGGGTTCGGACTCCTGGAAGGCGTACATGCGCCGGGCGACCAACACCGTCAACTACGGCGGTGAGCTGCCCCTGGCCCAGGGCGTGCGCTTCCTCTGAACCGTCGGGCCCGCGCCGACCGGCGCGGGCCCGAAGCCTCGGGGTCTTCCTTCTGGGGCGTTGTGTCCCCTATTAGTTGTGTCCAACCATGTTGTGCGCAATGAGTTTCTGATACGGTGGCGCCGAGCGGCCACGCACGAGAGGGAGGGTTCATGTCAGGTGCCGACAGGGGAAACCCCCTCGCGCTGGACCGGCAGCTGTGCTTCTCCCTCTACACCGCGTCCCGCGCACTGACCGGGCTCTACCGGGAGCTCCTCACCGACCTGGACCTCACCTATCCGCAGTACCTGGTGATGCTCGTGCTCTGGGAACGGAGCACCCTGCCGGTCAAGGAACTGGGTCGGGCCCTGAACCTGGACACGGGCACGCTCTCACCACTGCTGCGCCGGATGGAGAGCGCCGGGCTCCTCACCCGCAGACGGGGGCCCGAAGACGAACGCATCGTCCACGTCAGCATCACCGAGCAGGGTGCCAAGCTGCGCGACCGGGCCGGGGAGATCCCCGAACAAGTCCTGTGCGCGACCGACCTGCCCCCAGAACGGGTGAAAGACCTGCGCGCGCTGCTCGACCACGTCACCCGTTCGGTGACGGACGCCGTGGAGGGGTCCGCCAAGCGAACCGACCGCGGCGCCGACTCCGGAAGCTGAACCACACCACACCAGCTCAACACGGGGCCCGGCGAACGGTCGGGCCCGAGAGAGGGATCAGTATGGCCTACAACGTTCTCTACACCGCTAACGCCAGCGTCTCCGGCGAGGGTCGCAAGGGCTTCGGGCGGACCGACGACGACCGTCTCTCGGTCGACCTGTCCGTGCCCAAGGGCCTGGGCGGTGACGACGGCCCGGGCACCAACCCCGAGCAGCTCTTCGCCGTCGGTTACGGTGCCTGCTTCCACGGTGCCCTGAAGAACGTCGCCCGCCAGGCCAAGGCCAACGTCGACAGCTCCACCATCGACGCCCAGGTCAGCCTGGGCAAGGGCGACGAGGGCCTGGACATCGCGGTCGATCTGACCGTCACCATCCCGGGCCTGGAGCAGGCCGATGCGGAGAAGCTCGTGGCCGACGCCCACCAGATGTGCCCCTACTCCCGCGCCACCCGCGGCAACATCGAGGTCAAGCTGACCACGAAGACCGCCTAGGTCTCCCGGCGGGACCGCGAACCGAGGGCCGGTCACACCCAGGTGTGGCCGGCCCGACGTGTGCGCGGCCCGCGCCCCAGCGATCCGCGGCCGCTGTCCGAACGCATCTACACCTGTACCGCGTGCGGAGTTTCCCGGCCCCGGGATCGCAACTCCGCGCGTGTGATGCTGGTCCGGGCGGGTCTGAGCCCGGTCGGTGTTGAGGGCGTCAGACCTGATCGTTCGCAGGGCGATCAGGCGGCCTGAGCCGTGGATCCCCGCAGTTCTCGTGAGGGTAGGGAATCCCCTTCCTTCAGGGAGGGGAGCAGCCAATCAGCCCCCTACGTCCTTCCTCACCCGCAGATCCGCGCCGCACAGGGCACCGAACACGGCGCCCTGCGACACGAAACGGGGAGGGCCATTGGCCCTCCCCGTGGGATACCGGAACCGCGGCTCCTAAGCGGCGGTGTCCAACAGCAGAAGCCGGTCCAGGATGTCCTGGAGGGTCACCAGACCCACCAGTTCACCCTCCTCCTCGACCAGGGCCAGGTGGCTGCGGCTCTCCCGCATGATGCCCATGGCCGCGTACATCGGCGTGCTCGCGGCCAACGTCAGCACCGGGCGCATCAGGTCGGCGGCGGTGGTCCCGGCCGGGCTCGTGAGCACCTCGCGCACGTGCAGGACACCGATGGGCTCACCGCCCTCCATCACGACCAGCCGCAGGTGCGTGGACTCACGGGAGACGCGCTTGATCTCGTCCAAACCCGCCTCCGGTGCCACCCAAGCGATCTCCTCACGCGGGGTGACGTGCTCGTGCAGCGGCTGGGAGTTGACCTCCAGCGCCGTGGCCAGCTGGTCGCGGCGCTCCGAGTCCAGTGCGCCCGCCTTGGCCGAGTGCTCGACCAGCTCCCGCACGTCCTCCGGGTTGTGGCCGGTTACCAGCTCGTCCACCGCCTGCACCCCGAAGCGGTGCAGTACCCAGTTGGCCATACCGTTCAGCATCACGATCGCCGGCCGGGTCACCCACATGAAGGCCCGCATCGGGATCGCCAGCATGGTCGCGGACTTCTCCGGGTGCGAGATCGCCCAGGACTTGGGGGCCATCTCGCCCACGACCAGGTGCAGGAACGTCACGATGATCAGGGAGAAGGTGAACGCAAGCACGTAGGAGACACCGGTCGGCAGACCACCGAACAAGGGCTCCAACAGCTGGTGGAAGGCCGGCTTGGACACCGCTCCCAGAGCCAACGTGGCCAGGGTGATACCCAGTTGGGAGCCGGCCAGCAGCAGCGACAGGTCTCGGGCACTCTTGAGCGCCGCCCGCGCCGAGGCGCTGCTGTGCGCGGCCTCCTCCAACCGGTAGCGCCGGGCCGCCACCAAGGCGAACTCGATCGCCACGAAGAAGCCGCTCAGCGCGATGAACACCACGGTCAGCACCATGGCCAACCACACGTTCATGTCACTCATGCCCGCACCTCCCGTGCGCCCTCGTCAGCGGCCTCGTGCAGCCGCAGCTCCACCGTGTGCGGCACGTGTCGCTGGACCGCGTTCACCGTCAGGGTCAGCGCCATGTCGGGGTCGCCGTCATGGGCGCTGGCCGGCCGGGGCAGGGGCAGGTCCACCCGGTCGCCCACACCCGGCAGGCGGTGCAGCTCGTGGATGACCAGACCCCCTATGGTCTCGTAGTCACCCGAGGGCAGGTCGTGGCCGATCAACCGCTCGACCTCGTCGATGTGCAGCGCCCCGGGGACGACGTAGCCGTTCTCCCCGTCCAAGTGCGCGGGGGACTCCTCTTCGGGGGTGTGCTCGTCGGCGATCTCACCGACCAACTCCTCGGCCAGGTCCTCGGTGGTGATGACGCCGGCCAGGCCGCCGTACTCGTCCACCACACAGGCGAACTCCTCATCGGCCTCGCGGAGCTGGTCCAGCACACCCGGAAGGGGGAGGGAGGCCGGGACCATGACGGTCGGCCGGGCCACCTCGCTGACCCGGACACCGGACAGGTCCCGGTCGCCCAGCGCGAGCACGTCGCGCAGGCAGATCACGCCCACGATGTCGTCCACGCCGTCGCCCAGGACCGGGAAACGGGAGTGGTCGGAGGCCATGAGTTCCACGACCCGGCTGACCGGTTCGCCCTCCTCCACGGTGGTCACCTCGGGACGCGGGATCATCGCGTGCCCGGCGGTGCGGTCGTGGAAGTCCAGGGTGCGGTCCAGCAGGGTGGACACCTCAGCGGGAAGGTCGCCGGTCTCACGGGATTCAGCGATGATCCGTTCCAGGTCACGCGGGGTCGCCGCGTGCTGGACGTCCTCCACCGGGGTGATCTTCACCAGCTTCAGCAGCCAGATCGCCGCCTGGTCGAACAGCCAGATGACGGGGCCGAAGACCTTGAGATAGATGCCGGTGGACAGGGCCAGCCAGCGGGCCACCGGCTCGGGGCGGGCGATAGCCAGGTTCTTGGCGAAGAGCTCGCCGAACACCATCTGGATGACGGTGGAGAACAGGATGGCCAGGGCGATGCCGATGGCGAGGCCGGTGCCGGCCGGTACACCCGCGACACCGAGAAGTTCACCGACACCCTGGCCGATCATCGGTTCGGCGACGTAACCGACCAGAAGGGTGGTGACCGTGATGCCCAGCTGGGCACCGGAAAGCATGAAGGATGTTCGACTGGTGATGGCCAGGGCGCGTTTGGCGCCGGTGTCACCCGCGGCGGCGCGCGCCTTCAGCCGCGAGCGGTCGACCGCCATGTAGCCGAATTCCTGGGCGACGAAGTATCCCGTCACCACGGTGATCAGAAAGACCACCAGTGCCCCGAAGGCGATACTGAGGACGGTGCTCATCGGGCACGCACCGCCTGGTTCTGCCCGGTGGCAGGGTTCCTACGAAGGTGCGCGCCCTTCACAGAAGGGGGCTCGTCGGAGTCTGGGTCACAGCATCCCTGAGGGATGCTGCTGGTACTTCGAGACGGGTCCACTGTTCCTCTCTCTGCGCTTGCGCGCGTTGGATATGTGATGGGAGTGGCCTGTGTCAACTCGGAGACGCTGCAAGCCGGGAAAAGATTCCCGCCCGCTCAGCTTTCGACAGGGGCGTCGGTCTCTCCGTCGAGGGTGGCCCACTCACGGCGGCGGGCCTCGGCGAGGGCGATCGCGGTGGCCACGGCCACGTTCAGCGATCCGACCCGGCCGATCTGGGGAATGTACGTGACGGCGTCCGCGCCCGCCAAGAGGGCGGGGGAGCAGCCGTGGTCCTCGGCACCCACAGCCAGGCACACGTCGGGCTCCAACGGAGCCGCGTGCAGGGGCACCGCACCCTTGGCGAGTTCGACAGCGACCACCTTGAAGCCGTCGGAGCGCGCGGCGTCCAGACCTTCGGCGGTGGTAGCCAGCCTCTGGTGGCTGACCTTGGCGGCGGTGCCCAACGCGGTCTTGCCGACCTTGGGGTCGTCGGGGTCGGCGCTGTTTCCCGTGAGCCAGAGCCGGTCGACCCCGAACGTCGCGCAGGTGCGCAGAATCGACCCCAGGTTGTAGGGCTGGGTGACGGACTCGACGAGTAGGGCCAGACGCCCCTCGGTGCGCCTGCGCCACTGGCGGTTCAGGCGTTTGACGTCCGTGGGACGCAACTGCGTGCTCAACTGCGGTGTGTTCCTCGTGGTGTGGGCCGGGGGTTCCGGCGGTGGTCGGTACAGATTACCGGTCGGGGGTCGCGCGCGCACGCGTGACCTGTGACACGTTGGAAGTTATGTGCCCTGCGACCGGCGCACGGCCAGCACACGGAAGCCCGCGCGGGAGGCCACCCGCTCAGTCGGCAGGCCTTGGTCCGTGAGCCACTTCTGCAGTGAATCCGATCCGAGGTGGCGCTGGACCACCAAGTAGGCGACGCCTGTGGGAGTGAGGCGGTGGAGCCAGGTACGCAGCATCGAGTGCAGCACGTTCTTGCCCACGCGGATGGGCGGGTTGGACCAGATCGCGTCGAAGGGTCCCAGCAGGTCCTGGGTCGCGGGTGCGTCCCCGTCGCCCTGCTCCACGGCCAAGCCGCCCTCGGGGGAGACCACGGCGAACCTCGCGTGCCCCAGATCGTGCTCGGCGGCGTTGCGGCGGGCCAGGCCCACGGCCCGGGCGTTGACGTCCACGCCGAGGACCTGGGCATGGGGGGCGCGTGCGGCCATCGTCAGGGAGATGGGCCCGTAACCGCATCCCAGGTCGAGCAGGCGCCCCTCGGCAGGTGGTGCCGGGACGCTCTCCAACAGGACCCGCGTGCCGAGGTCGACCTTGTCGGGTGAGAAGACGCCGCGGTCGGTGTGCAGGCGCAGGTGCAGGTCGGGCAGGACCAAGTCGGCGCTGGAGGGCCGGCTGGCGGCGCCCGGATCGGAGTCGAAGTAGTGCTGGGCCACGCCGTGACGCTACCAGGGCCCTTCGGCGGGTCGGGCCGGCAAAAACCTCGCATAACACGGGAAACGAAACGCCCAAGCCCCTGTCGGAGTGCGGGTGAGTGCGGATGATGGACATAAGCGAGGTTTGTGGGGGACCCATGCGAGCTGAGGTAGGAGACCGCCTGATCGTCGAGAGTCCGAGCGCCGACACCCACCGACGCACGGGGGTGGTCACCGAAGTCCGGGGTGCGGAGGGGACGCCGCCCTACCGAGTGCAGTGGCTCGGTACAGACCAGGGACGTGACGCCTTGGTCTACCCGGGGCCCGACGCGCACATCGAACACCCGCCCGGCCCGGGCGCGGACGGAGAGGGAACGGATGCCATGCAGACGATGAAGCGGTGGAACGTCGACCTGGTCGTGGCGGAGGAGAGTGACGGGGACACTGCGCGCACCTGGGCCGAAGTGGGCATGATGGCCGACGACGGCACGGCCCTGCGCGGCCACGGTATGGCCCGCAAACACCCGTCTGACCTGGACGTGCCGGAGATTGGCGAGGAGCTCGCCGTCTCCCGGGCACTGTCCGACCTCTCACGGCAGCTGCGCCAGGTGGCCGCGGAGGACATCAACGACAACACCGGAACACCGTGGCGCCCGACCTGAGAGGGGCCTGACGGGCGGCTCACGTGAGATATGTGCCACGGCAGGCAGGCCCTCGGCTTCGGCCGGGGGCTTCGCTGTGTATTGGCTGCCGTCCACGGTCCCGGCCCCTTCCCGTGCCGAGCTGATCTCCGCGCGTCCGGGACCGGACACTCCGTGACGGGGGGTTCGCACCCGACGGTCATCCGGATCGGGCACACTCGGAAGTCGGACTCGACTTTCGTCCCGCTCCGGCGGGTCTCCCGGTCCCGGCGGCTCGTGACCCGTGCCGGAGGCGACCGGGAGGGGGCGCGTACACCGACCCGGTGGTGTTCCAGGATGACGCGACCCAGGTCGGAGGCACTCACTCAAGGAGACCCGTTGGCCACTTCTTCCGGACCGCAGGCCAGACCCGCCCGGATGCTGGGCACCGTGGACGCGGCCGCCATCGGTGCCGCGGCGATGCTCGGCGCCGGCGTGTTCTCGGTCTTCGCCCCGGCGGCGGTGGGCGCTGGGGCCTGGCTGCCCGTGGCCATCCTCATCGCGGGACTGGTCGCCTACTGCAACGCCGTGTCCTCCGCCCGATTGGCCGCCCGCCACCCCGAGAACGGCGGAACCTACATCTACGGGCGCGAACGCCTGGGTGAACTCTGGGGTTACTTGGCGGGCCTGTCCTTCGTCGTCGGCAAGGTCGCTTCGTGTGCGGCGATGGCCCTGACCTTCGCCGCGTACACGCTCCCGGGCTGGGAGAAGCCGATAGCCGTCGCCGCGGTCGTGGTCTTGGCTGCGGTGAACTACAGGGGTGTGCGCAGGTCGACCTTTGTCATCAAGGTCCTGCTCCTCCTGGTCTTGGCCGTCCTGGCCGCGGTGTTCGCCGCGATGGTCCTCAGCGGGCGCCTGTCGGCGGTCGTCGAGGTCGAGGGCCTGGGGCCGTGGCCCGGCTCCTTCGGGGTGCTCGGTGCTGCCGGGATGATCTTCTTCGCCTTCGCGGGTTACGCCAGGATCGCCACCTTGGGCGGCGAGGTCCGCGACCCGACGACCACGATCCCCCGGGCGATCACCCTCTCCCTGAGCGTGGTCCTGTGCCTCTACCTGGCGATCGGTACCGCCCTGCTCATCGTGTTGGGGCGTGAGCGCCTGACCGGCAGCACCGCCCCCTTGGTCGACGCTGTCCAGGTCGCCGGGTTCCCCATGATGGTGCCGTTCGTGGTGGCGGGTGCGGCCATCGCCAGCCTTGGCGCCTTGGTTCCCCTGCTGATGGGTATCTCCCGCACCACCGCGGCCATGGCAGCCGACGGACACCTGCCGCGCCCGCTGGCCACCGTGCACGAGCGCTACGGCGTACCCCACCGGGCCGAGGCCGTGGTGGCCGCAGTGGTGATCGCCCTGATCCTGGTCGCCGACCTTCACGGGGCGATCGCGTTCTCCGCCTTCGGTGTCCTGGTCTACTACGCCATCACCAACGCCTCGGCGCTGCGGCTGGGCCCCGAGGAGAACCGTCCGCCGATCCTCGCCCCGATCACCGGCCTGGTCGGGTGCGTGGTCCTGGCGACCAGCCTGCCCCTGCCCGTGGTCGGCACCGGTGTGCTGGTCCTGGGCATGGGTGCGGGCCTGTGGTGGTTGCGCCACCGCACCGGTTTCTAGACCGCACGGGTCCCGTAGCAAGCCCCGGCCCTAAGGCCCTTTCCACCGCGCGAGAGCGCTCAGCGCTGGTTGTGCCGCACCAGGAAGTCCAGGCCGCGCCTGGCGGTGGTGGACAGCCGCAGTTCGGTCAGCTCGACCGGGCTGAACCAGCCGCAGTCGGCCGTGGAACCGTCCACCTCGGTCACGTGGGGTGGGCTTGGTTCTCCCACGTGAACGTGGGAGAACACCCACACCGAGTAGATGTCGGTACCCGAGCTCTGGGTCCGGCGGTGGCTGGCCACGGTGATGAGCTCACCGACCACGCCGTACTGACCGGTCTCCTCGAGTACCTCGCGCCGCAGCGCGGCACGCACGTCCTCACCGGTGTCCACACCGCCGCCGGGCAGGTGCCAGGTTCCGGCCGCGGGGAAGCCCTCGGCGATCTGGGTCAGCAGCACGCGCCCGGCGGGGTCGGTGACGATCCCGTAGGAGGCGAACCGGCGCATGCGGGGGGCCGCGTCCGGTGGCGGGGCCTCCTCTTCGTCCACCAGCGCGGGCACCACGGGAGTCAGGCCCTCGGCGGGTACGACCCCGGGCCAGGCGGACGCCAGGTGGGGTTCGGCGAAGACCACGCGGTCCACGTGCAGTGCTCGGCCCCGGTGCAGGCTCACGACCTCGGTGAGCACGTCCACGGCCACCAGCGGTGCGTCCGGCGCCAACCGTCCCAGGCCGCGTGCCACGTCCTCGGGATCCTCGCCGAACAGCACACGGGCGCCGGGCAGGGCCGGTCCCTCAGGGCCGGAGGTGATCAGGTGCGCGGTGACCCGACGGACCATCCAGTCGTCGGCCGGGGTCACAGCGTGCCTGTGGTTGCCGCACTGGGCAGGCCCACCATCCCCAGAAGCCCGTCCAGGTCGGGCACTGTGGTGATGCCCTCCACGGGCTGACGGGCCCGCCGGTCGACAATGATCGGACGCATGCCCGAGCTCGCGGCCCCGACGCCGTCGGCCTGGACCTGGTCGCCCACGTGCCAGCAGGCACCGGGCTCCACGCCCAGGCGCTGGGCGGTGATCTGGAAGATGCGCGGATCCGGCTTGCCGGCACCGGCGGTGTCGGCGCAGACCACGGCGTGGAAGTAGGGCGTCAGTTCCAGGGCCTGGAGCTTGGCGTGCTGGAGTGCCTCCACACCGTTGGTGAGGATCGCCAGGCGGTAGCCGGCCGAACCCAGGGCGCTCAGCACCGGGAAGGTCTCGGGGAAGACCTGCCAGCCTGTGCGGTGCCCGTCCAGGTAGAGCTGGTAGAGCTCGTCGCAGTGCTGGTCGGCGATGTCGTTGTGGCCTGCCTGGACGGCCAGGGCGCGGATGCGCTCGCGGCGCTGCTCCTCAAGGTTGAGCTGGCCGCGCAGGTAGGCGCCGAAGGAGATCTCGGTCTGTGTGGCCCAGAGCGCGCGGGCGGCGCCGAAGTCGGTGTGGCCGATCCGCTCCATGACAGCCTGCAAACCCGAGGACGACGCGGCGACGTCGTCGATGAGGGTGTCGTCCAGGTCGAAGCAGATCGCGGCCGGGGGTGCGGGTGTATTCGGCATCGTTCCTCGATGTAGATGGGCATGACAAACATGCCAACGCTAACTGGTGACCGTGTCGGAAAAGGTGTAAACCCCGACTTAAGGGGTGTGACCAAAGTCACTAATGGGGGGATTGGGTCACCCATCCTCAGGGAAGGCGCTGGAACCACAGCAGTGAGGTCAATGCGGTTGCCACCGCCAGGACGATCGCCACCATGACGAACCGGGTGACGATCTCCTCATGCACGTACTCCGTGCCGAGTGAGGACCCGATATCGTTGTAGACCTCGTCGAGCTCGGTGTCGCTTTCGGCCTCGTAGAAATTCCCCCCGGTGTCCTCGGCCAGTCCGTTCAGCGCTTCCTTGTCGATATCGGCCGGCACCTGGTAGCCGTCGATCTCGATCATCGCCGCCCCGGTGCCGAAGGCGATCGTGGACACCGGCACCTCCTCCTCCGCGGCCACGGCCGAGGCCTGCGGGATGTCGCGCCCACTGGTGTTCTCACCGTCGGAGAGCAGCACGATCGCTGACGGCGGCGGGTCCTCCTCGGCGTCCTCGTCGAAGCTGCGGATGGCCTCCATGGACGCGAACACCCCCTCACCGATCGCGGTCCCCGGCCCCAGCCGCAGGTTCTCGATGGATGCGATCACGGACTCGTGGTCCTGCGTCGGTGGGGCCACCACCGTCGCAGTGGAGGAGAACGACACCAACCCCACGTTGAACCGCTCGGGGAGCGTCTCCACGAAGCCTTGGGCGGAGTCCTTAGCCGCCTGCAGCCGGTCCGGCTCGATGTCGGTGGCGGCCATCGACAGCGACACGTCCACCGCCACCATGATCGTGGCCCGTTCCCGGGGTGACTCCACCGGCATGGCGGGCACCGCCAGCGCGGCGATGAGTACCGCCAGGGTGAGGGTGAACAGGGCCGCGGGCGTGTGCCTGCGGATGTCCGGCCGGTGCGGCGCAACCTGGTTCAGCAGCTCCAGGTTGGTGAAGCGCATCGAGTACTGGCGCCGCTGCCTCTGCGCGAAGACGTAGGCGCCCACCAAGAGCAGGATGAGCAGCAGCAACCACAGCCGGTGGGGTTCAAGGAAGGTGAAGGTCATCGTGGTCTCACGTCCCCCGTGCCAGTCGTGCCGCGGGAACCGCCCGCGTTCTGGTCGCCGTCGCTACCGCCGTTGCCGCCGCCCTGGTCACCTCGGCACCCCCGGGGTGTGCCGGGCCATGTGGTGCGCCGTCCGGCGCTGATTGATCACGAACCGCGCGGTGTCCAGTACCCAGTCCCGGTCGGTACGCAACACCAGGTGGTGGACCCCGCAGCGGCGCAGGGAGGATCGGATGGCGGACCGTTGGCTGTCGGCTGCCTTCCGGTAGCGTTCCCGCACCGCACGGGTCAGGCGCACGTCGCGGATCCGTCCTGAGGAGGGGTCGCGCAGGGTCACGTCGCCGACGTCGGGCACGTCCAGTTCGAGCGGGTCCAGGACCTCCACCACCAGTACTTGGTGCCGCGAGGCCAGTTGGCGCAGAGGGCGCTCCCAGGTGACCTCGCCGCCGAATGCGGGTGTGTCGAGGAAGTCGGAGATGACGACGCGCAGTCCGCGCCGGCGCCGGGTGCGCACCAGGTCGCTGATCGCGTCGGCCAGGCTGGCGCGCTCCGGGTCCGGCACGCGCTGGTCGCCTTGCGGCGCGGCGGCCACTGTCGCCAGCAAAGCCAGGAGGGCCTCCTTGCCCGACCGCGCCGGCCAGCGCCGGACGCGCCCCTGGTGCAGGAAGTGGGCGCCGAACCGGTCGCCCACCCGCTGGGTGAGCACGTTGGCAGCCACCAGCGAACCCACCGCCACGTCGCGCTTCGAACGCAGCCCCGTGCCGAAGTCCATGCTCGGAGACAGGTCCAGCAGCGTCCAGCTCTCCAATTCCCGGTCGGCGACCAGGTCGCGCACGTGAGGGGTGTCGGTGCGGGCGGTGACCGCCCAGTCCATGTGGCGGACGTCGTCCTCGCCCGGCTGGTACAGGCGGGCCTCGGCCGCCTCGGAGCCGGGCCCCAGCCGCAGCCCCAGGTGTTCGCCGTGCAGCAGGCCGTCCAGCCGGTGCACGATGCGTAGATCCAACCGCCTTAGCGCCGCGCGAAGACGGGGATCGGTACCGATGGCGGGTGTGTTCACAAGATCAACTCTGTGCAGCGAAGGATGCGGTCTCGCCGCTTGGCGGTTCGTCCCAGATCACCCGGGGGGCCGGGACGGTGGAAAGGATGCGGTCGACCACCTGGTCAGGGGTGATCCCGTCGGCCAAGGCGTCGAAGGTGAGCACCAGACGGTGCGCGATGACGTCGTGGGCGAGGACTCGGACGTCGTCCGGCAGCACGTAGTCGCGCCCGCGCAGCAGCGCCAGCGCCCGGGCCGACGCCACCAGGCCGAGCGTGGCGCGTGGACTGGCACCGACCTCCAAGGCCTCGCGCAGGTCCGGCATCTGGTATTCCTGCGGCTCCCGTGTGGCCATGACCAGGCGCACGATGTAGTCGGCGATGAGCTGGTGGACGTGCACGCGTTCGGCGTCGGCCTGGAGCTCGCTGACGGTGACCGGGTCCAGGATCTGGTGCGCGGTCGGCGGAGTGGAGCTCATCCGACGTAGGATCTCCATCTCCTCGTGTGCCTGGGGATGGCCCACGTTGACCTTCATCAGGAAGCGGTCGCGCTGGGCTTCCGGGAGCGGGTAGACCCCCTCGGACTCCACCGGGTTCTGTGTGGCGATGACGATGAAGGGGGAGGGGAGCGGGTAGGTGGTCCCGCCGATGGACACCTGCCGTTCGGCCATGACCTCGAGGAGGGCCGACTGCACCTTGGCGGGGGCGCGGTTGATCTCGTCGGCGAGCACGAAGTTGGCGAAGACCGGTCCGAGCTCCACGTCGAACCGCTCGGTGGAGGGATGGTAGATGCGCGTGCCGACGATGTCGGAGGGCACCAGGTCCGGGGTGAACTGCACCCGGGAGAAGGACCCTCCGGTGACCTTGGCCATGGTCGACACAGCCAGGGTCTTGGCGATTCCGGGGACCCCCTCGATGAGGCAGTGCCCCTGGGCCACCAAGGCGATGAGTGAACGCTCCACCATCCGCTCCTGGCCGACGATGACCGTCGAGACCTCGTGCAGAGCCGCGCGCAGCAACCGGGTCGGCTCGCCCGGACTGCTCTCCGACCCGGACGAGGGAGCGGAGCCGTTACCAGGTGAGGTATCTGCCATGTCCCGCCTTCCCAGATGGGGTGCCCCGTGCGTGGCACCGGTAGGAGATAGGTTGTGGATCACCTCTTGGCGACACTACCCGTTCCGGCGCCCGCGGTTCGGTAGACGACGCGACAGGGGGACGGGGACGAGTCGGCAAGGGGGCGGAGTTTCATGACGGTTCCCACGAGGGGGCTGCGGGAGGTCGACCCTCCCCAGCTCGGGGGGTACCGGCTGCTGGGGCGGTTGAACGAGTCCCGGCTCGGGGTGGTCTACCTCGGCAAGGACGCGTCTGGTGAGCGGATGAGCGTGGCGATGCTCAACGACGCCTCCGGTATCGACGAGCCGACCCGTGAGCGGTTCGCGCGGGCGGTGCGCGACGGTGAGGGTGTGGCCGCCGCGCGGACCAGCGGGCGTTCGGCGCTGTGGGTGGCGGTGCCCTACGGGGACGGCGGCTCCGGCGCGGCCCACTTCCTGGAAGAGGCCGGGCGCGGCGGTCCGGTGGTCGCACAGGGCCCCTTGGTGATGCCGCACTGGGCGGGGGAGCGCGGCGGTTCGGCGGTGCGCTGGACACCCTGGGCCGTTCGCAGGGACAGCGCGGTGGCCTCGGGGGATGCCAACTGGTGGTTGATCGGCGCCCTCGGCGTGGTGTTGGCGCTGCTCTTGCTGGTGGTGTTCCTGCTGTACATGTGGATGCTGCAGTTTCCGCCCCCGGAGATGCCCACGACCGGCCAGCCGGACTTCGAACAGTCCGAACCTGCCGACGAGACCGAGCCGAGCCCTTCCCCGGGCGAGGACGAAGATGCCCCGAGCACACCGGTGCCCTCCGTCCCGAGCCCCGGTGAGGACGGGGGCGAGGGCTGGGGCGAGCTGCCCGAGGACAACCTCTAGGTTTCCGGCGCGCCGTCCTTGGGGGAGTGCCTCTGCTTGGGCCGGGCGCGCAGATGGGCTCGTTCGCCCTGGCGGCCGAACAGGCTGAGGAACTCGACCGCCTCGTGGTCGGCGGCCCCGAACCAGTGGGGGAGCCGCGTGTCGATCTCCGCGGCCTCCCCGGGGACGAGCACCAGGTCGTGCGTGCCGAGCACGCAGCGGAGCCGTCCGTTGAGGACGTAGAGCCACTCGTAGCCCTCGTGGGTCTGGGGGTCGGGTTCCTTGCGGTGGCTCTCTGCGGGGATCACGAGCTTGAAGGCCTGGATGCCGCCCGCCCTGCGGGTGAGGGGCACCATGGTCATGCCGTGCCGGGTGACCGGGCGCATGTGGATGCGGGGATCCCCTGTGGGTGGGGCGTCGACGAGTTCGTCGAGCGTGACGCCGTGAGCCTTGGCGAGGGGGAGCAGGAGCTCGAGTGTGGGCTTGCGGGCGCCGGACTCCAGCCGGGACAGGGTGCTTACCGAAATACCGGTCGCGGTGGACAGGTCGGCCAGTGTGGTCCCGCGTTGGCCGCGCAGGGCACGCAGCCGGGGACCGACCGCGGACAGGGTGTCGTCGAGGGCTTCGTCCATGCCGCCCAGCTTGCCAGAATGGCAACAGAGATTGCCTCAGGGGCGGCCCGTGGCACATGCTCTCCGCGGAGGTGTCCATGGTGAACGAGGGGGATGCGGTGGCCAAGACGTTCGGCAGGGAGTACTGGGAGGAGCGGTACCGGGACCGCGGTGAAGGCGGACCGCCCCTGGAGCGGTGGGCCAGTCCGCAGCTGGCCGCGGAGGTCGCCGATCTGGAGCCGGGCACGGCGTTGGACGCGGGATGCGGCCGTGGCGGCGACGCCGTATGGCTGGCCTCGCGCGGCTGGCGGGTACACGCCGTGGACGTCTCGCATACCGCCCTGGACCAGGGGCGCGAGCGGGCACGCGGCCTCGGCGACGGCGTCGCGGACCGGATCGAGTGGGAGCGGGCCGACCTGACCGTCTGGTCTGCGCCTGAGGGGTACTACGACCTGGTATCCACCCAGTACGTGCACACGACGGGTCCGCGCCGGGAGCTGTTCGGGAGGTTGGCCTCGGCGGTCGCACCGGGCGGAACGCTGGTCATCGTCGGTCACCACCCGGGGGACGGGCACAGCACGCACGCGCACGGTTCGGATCCGGAAGTGCACTTCACGGCCGACGAGGTGGCGGGGGATCTGGATCCGGAACGGTGGGAGGTCCTGGTCGCCGAGGACCGGTCCCGAGCGGTGCACCGCCATGGCGGCGAGGAGCTGACGATCGTCGATGCCGTGGTGCGGGCCCGCAGGAGCGCTTAGGGGAGCGGGGTCTGTCCGCAGGGCTCATGCCCGGGGAGGCCTGCGGGGGAGCGCCTCCACAGGGCGGATGGCCCCTTTGGGGTAGGGGAGTGCGGGCACGCTGGAGGGAGTGGCGGGGAGGAGGGGAGGCCGCGCATGCCGCCCCTCCCTTCGGCATGTGTTTTGCGGCGAAGGTGAAGCGTCAGGGTTCGGCTTCCGATGGCTTCTCCATCTAAAATCTACGTCGTAAAGGTGGCTTAGCTGTTCTGTAGAACCTCCCTAGAGCAACAAGAATTCGCGCGGCTACGCCGCCCGTCTCCTCCCCGCTCGTGGCGGGTCGATTCGGCGTGTCGTGCCCGGCGGCTGCCGGTATCTAGAACGTGTTCAGCCTTGTTTAGCCGGGCCGGGAGCATGCGGTGTTGGATGCCCCGTTGCCCCGAGGAATCGCGGGCCGCTGCGTCCGCTTCAGCGCGCCGGCCCACGGTCGGCTTCGAGTCCGCTCGGGAGTGTCCGCCGAGCACGGCCCCGCGGAACGGTGCCTATGCTGGCCAGCGTGCTGAAAAACGTGGTCGCGACGCGGTACGTACTGCCGCTGCGCGAAGGAGGTTCGCTCCCGGGGTTGGTCGAGGCCGACGACCTGGGAATGTACGTGGTCAAATTCATCGGCGCCGGTCAGGGGCGCAAGACCTTGGTGGCGGAGGTCATCACCGGTGAGCTCGCCCGGGCTTTGGGGCTGCCGGTTCCCGAGTTGGCCGTGGTGGAGTTCGACGCGGTCATCGCCCGCGGTGAACCGGATCAGGAGGTCCAGGAACTGCTCAAGGCCAGCGGAGGTCTGAACCTCGGGATGGACTTCCTGCCGGGTTCACTGGGGTTCGACCCGCTGGCGTTCGAGGTGGACCCGGGGTTCGCCGGCCGGGTGCTGTGGTTGGACGCGTTGACCGGGAACGTGGACCGTTCCTGGCGCAATCCGAACATGCTCCTGTGGCATGGGCAGCCGTACCTGATCGATCACGGTGCGACGCTGATCTTCCACCACAGCTGGTCGCACGCGGACAGGTTCGTGAGGCGCCCCTACGACGCCTCCGACCACGTCCTGTCGGCGTCCTCTCCGGAACTGGCGGCGGCCGACGCCGCCTTCGCGCCGTTGGTGGACGAGGGCCTGCTGCGCGGCGTGGTGGGGCTGGTGCCCGACGAGTGGCTGGTGGACGAGCCGGGGTTCGACTCGGCTGAGGACGTGCGTGAGGCGTACGTGAAGCACTTGGTCGCCCGGGTGGCCGACCGTTCCTGGCTGCCGGAGGTGGCGTCGTGACCCAGAGGTACACCACGGTGACCACCGGGCAGGTGGGTGTGGAGCGTGAGCGTGCGGTGTTCGAGTACGCACTGTTGCGGGTGATCCCGCGGTTGGAGCGCGGTGAGTGCATGAACGCCGGGGTGATCCTGTACTGCCAGGAACGGGCCTTCCTGGCGTCCCGTACGGCCTTGGACGAGTCCCGCCTGCTGGCCGTGGACCCGCAGGTGGACGTCGCGGGGGTCCGGCGGGCCCTGGAGACGATCGAGGTGATGTGCCGTGGCGGCTCCGAGGCCGGGTTCGCCGGGCGTGAGCGGCAGGGGCAGCGTTTCCGGTGGTTGACCGCTCCGAGGAGCACGATCGTGCAACCGGGGCCGATCCACGGCGGACTGACGGGGGACCCCGAGGCCGAGGTGGCGAGGTTGCTGGACCGCTTGGTGAAGTCAACTACCCGTGGGTGAAGCCCACGGGCTTGCAGGTAGGTGCGCCCACCTGGCTGGTAGGAGACCTCCCGCGTCCAGCACCCCCTCACTGTTGAGAGGATGCAGAGGCGGCTGACTGGCGCCCCGCGATCCACGCCGCCTCGCCCCGGTGGGCGAGGTTGCGCGAAGCG
>NZ_BAAHAR010000076.1:0-20108 GCF_054777395.1 Nocardiopsis oceani | reverse complement strand
TGGCGGGCTTGACACCACCGTGCTCCTCACCGGCGTAGGCGACCACGTCCAGGGTCGACATGACCAGACCGGCACCGTTACCGATGATGCCGACCTCACCGTCGAGCTTGACGTAGTTCAGGCCCTTCTCGTTGGCGCGCAGCTCCAGCGCGTCGAAGTCGGCCTCGTCGGTGAACGGGACGCGTTCGGCGTGGCGGAACAGCGCGTTGTCGTCGAGGGTCACCTTGCCGTCGAGGGCGATGACCCGGCCGTCCGCCGTGCGTACCAGGGGGTTCACCTCGACGAGGGTGGCGTCCTCGCCCACGGCCACGTCCCACAGCCGGCTGATGGTCCCGGCCACGCACTCGCGGACGTCGTCGGGCACCTTCGCCGCCCGGCAGACCTCGTCGGCCGCCGCGCGGTCCACTCCCCCGGGACCCACGGGGGTGCGCGCCACGGCCTCCGGCCGGACCCGCGCCACCTCCTCGATGTCCATCCCGCCCTCGGTCGAGCAGATGGAGAGGAAGGTGCGGTTGGCGCGGTCGAGGAGGAAGGAGAAGTAGTACTCCTCGGCGATGTCACTCGCCTCCTCCACCAGGACACGGTGGACCGTGTGGCCCTTGATGTCCATGCCGAGGATTTCCTCGGCCTTGGCCTGGGCGTCCTCGGGGCCGTCGGCCACCTTCACGCCACCGGCCTTGCCACGGCCGCCGACCTTCACTTGGGCCTTCACCACCACGCGGCCGCCCAGTTTCGCTGCGGCCTGCCTTGCCTGTTCGGGGGTGTCGGCGATCTTGCCCTCGACGAGGGGGACGCCGTACTCGCCGAAGAGCTGCTTGGCTTCGTATTCGCGGAGATCCATAGAGCCTCCCGTCAGTGTGCTCTCGGTCACCTCTGTTGTACGCCATACTGTATGCAGTATTCAATAGTCAGCCTCATTCACCTCTTCCCTTCACCTGATGGATTCTGCATACTGAATCCAATGGAGGTGTACTCATGTCCGGTCCCACCGAAATCCGCGACTGGCGTGGCAGGCGTTACGCCGTCGGACCCTCCCCCCGCGAACTCACCGGCCGCCCCCGCTCCTGGTTCCTGACCCGGGCACTCGCAGCGGCCGCCGGGATCGGTGTCCTCCAGTTCGGCTACGGCGCCGCGCTCCCCGTACTCGTGGCGGCCCACGGCTGGAGCCCGGCCGCCGCCCTCGCCCCCTTCGTCCTGTGGGCCCTGCTGCAGGGCGGAACCGCACCCGCCCTGGTCCGGTTCCGCGCACGGGGACTCATGCCGCCCGGAACCGCGATCCCGCTGGGCGCGCTGCTGTGCGCGCTCGGAGTCGCCTCGCTCGGCCTCTCCACCGGAACCGTCTGGGCTGTCCTGGGCTACGGCATCCTGGGCGGCCTGGGCGCGGGGCTCGTCTACCACTCCTGCTGCGAACTGGTCGCCGGGTGGTATCCCGACCGGCGCGTAGTCCGCTCCGGGGCCGTGGGCGGCGCCTTCGCCCTCGGCGCCGTCCCCCTGCTCCCGGCCGTCGTACTCGGCCTCTCCCCCGCATCCCTCGCCCCGGCCTGCGCGGCGCTTGCGCTGCTCATCCTCGGCCTCGGCCTGCTCGGCGGGGTGGGCCAGCAGGCGCCGCCGCGCCGCTGGTGGCCGCCGGAGACGGATCCGCGCGGCTGGGCGCTCCGAGGTCGCGTGGAACCAGCCGCGGCACGCGACTACACGCCCACGCAGGCCTGGCGGACCGGGGCGCTCCCCGCTCTGCACGTCATCGTGGCCCTGGCCGGGGCGAGCACGCTCTTCACCCTCGCGGCCCTGCCGCTCCTCGCGTCTGGCGAGGGCCGTTCACTCACGATGATCGCCGCCCTGATGGTGACCCTGGCCGCCACGAGCGGGCTGGGGCGTTCCGCGGCGGAGGCTGCCGCGGAACGGTACGGGCGCCGACGGGTCCTGGCCGCGTCGACGGCGGGCGCCGCCCTGGCACTGGCCGGGCTGGCGCTGGCCCTCCCCGCCGCACCGGCCGCAGCACTCCTGCCCCTCGCCGCCCTGGCGGGCGTGGGCACGGGCTCCTGTTACCCGCTCACGCGGTCCCTGGCCGAGGACTACTTCGGCACCGCGGACGCGGCGGGCATCCACAGCCTCGTCTACAGCTCCAAGGGACTCGGCGGCCTGCTCGGCATCAGCGGTGCCGCCGCCGTCCTCACCGTCGCCGCCCCGGGGGCCCAGGCGCCCTGGCTGCTCGCCGCGGCGGCCGCGGCCGCGGTATCGGCACTGGCCACCACGCGCCTGCGCCGCCCGTTGCCGATCCGGACCATTCCCGCACCCCGTCAGGCCTGGACAGCCAGTCACAGCCATGCTCAAATGTCACGCAGACCGTATACAGTATCCAATCCTCAAGACGCATCCTTCCCGCGAAAGGGGTCGTTGCAGCGATGACCGAAGCCAAGGGAAACACCGACGCCAACAAGACCGAGACCATCAGCGGCGGCCATCTCGTGGCCAAGGCCCTCAAGGCAGAGGGGGTCGACGTGATCTTCACGCTCTGCGGCGGCCACATCATCGATATCTACGATGGTTGCGCTGACGAGGGCATCGAAGTCATCGACGTACGCCACGAACAGGTCGCCGCGCACGCCGCCGACGGCTACGCCCGCCTCACCGGCAAGCCCGGCTGCGCGGTCGTGACCGCCGGCCCCGGCACCACCGACGCCGTCACCGGCATCGCCAACGCCTACCGCGCCGAGAGCCCGCTCCTCGTCATCGGCGGCCAGGGTTCACTGAGCCAGCACAAGATGGGCTCGCTCCAGGACCTTCCGCACGTGGACATGATCAACCCGATCTCCAAGTTCGCGGCGACCGTGCCCCACACGGCCCGCATCGCCGACCTCGTGTCGATGGCCTTCCGGGAGTCCTTCTCCGGCGCGCCCGGACCGTCCTTCCTCGAGATTCCCCGCGACATCCTCGACGCGGAAGTACCCGTGGACAGCGCGCGCGTCCCAGCGGCGGGACACTACCGGGCCTCCACCCGCGTGGCCGGCGACCCGAACGCCATCGAGCGGCTGGCCGACCTGCTCGTCCGCTCCGAGCGCCCGAGTATCCTGCTCGGCAACCAGGTGTGGACCACACGGGCCACCGAGTCGGCCACGGACCTGGTGCGCTCGCTCAACGTGCCCGCCTACATGAACGGCGCGGGACGCGGCACCCTGCCCCCCAAGGACCCGCACCACTTCCAGCTGTCCCGGCGCTACGCCTTCACCAACTCCGACCTGATCATCATCGTCGGGACCCCCTTCGACTTCCGGATGGGCTACGGCAAGCGGCTCTCCCCCGACGCCACCGTCGTGCAGATCGACCTGAACTACGCGACCGTCGGCAAGAACCGCGACATCGACCTGGGCATCGTGGGCGACGCCGACGTGATCCTGTCGTCCGTGCTCGAGGCCGTCTCCGCCTACGGCGACAACGGCGCGGCCGGGCGCAAGGAGTGGCTGGAGGACCTGCGCGCGCAGGAGCAGAAGGCGCTGGACAAGCGTGCCCCGCTGCTGACCTCGGACGCCAGCCCGATCCACCCCTACCGCCTGGTCAGCGAGATCAACGACTTCCTCACCGAGGACTCGATCTACGTCGGCGACGGCGGGGACATCGTGACCTTCTCCGGCCAGGTGGTCCAGCCCAAGGCCCCCGGGCACTGGATGGACCCGGGACCGCTCGGCACCCTGGGTGTGGGCGTCCCCTTCATCATGGCGGCCAAGCACGCCTACCCCGAGAAGGAGATCGTCGCGCTCTTCGGCGACGGCGCCTTCAGCCTCACCGGGTGGGACTTCGAGACGCTGGTCCGCTTCGACCTGCCCTTCGTCGGCATCATCGGCAACAACTCCTCCATGAACCAGATCCGGTACGGGCAGATCGCCAAGTACGGGGCCGACCGGGGCGAGATCGGGAACACGCTGGGCGACGTCCGGTACTCCGAGTTCGCGAAGATGCTCGGCGGCTACGGCGAGGAGGTCCACGAGCCCGACCAGATCGGCCCGGCGCTGCGCCGCGCCCGCGAGTCCGGCAAGCCCTCGCTGATCAACGTGTGGATCGACCCCGAGGTGTACGCCCCGGGGACCATGAACCAGACCATGTACAAGTAGGTCGGGAAGGACAGACATGGCCAAGGCACTCGAAGGCATCCGTGTGCTGGACATGACGCACGTCCAGTCGGGTCCCTCCGCGACCCAGATCCTGGCGTGGATGGGCGCCGACGTCGTGAAGGTGGAGGCCCCCAAGGGGGACGTCACCCGGGGCCAGCTGCGCGACAAGCCCGGCGTGGACAGCCTCTACTTCACGATGCTCAACTCCAATAAGCGCAGCATCACCCTGAACACCAAGAGCGACCGGGGCAAGGAGCTCTTCCTGGACCTGGTCCGCAGCAGCGACGTGCTCGTGGAGAACTTCGCACCCGGGGCGCTGGACCGGATGGGGTTCACCTGGGAGGTGCTCCAGGAGGCCAACCCCGGCCTCGTCTACGCGTCGATCAAGGGGTTCGGCCCCGGCACCTACGCCGACTTCAAGGCCTACGAGGTGATCGCCCAGGCGATGGGCGGTTCCATGAGCACGACCGGCTTGGAGAACGGCCCTCCCCTGGCCACCGGCGCGCAGATCGGTGACTCGGGCACGGGAATGCATACAGTAGCCGGTATCCTCGCTGCGCTGCTGCAACGCGCCACCACCGGCAAGGGCCAGCGCGTCCAGGTCGCCATGCAGGACGCCGTCCTGAACCTGTGCCGGGTCAAGCTGCGCGACCAGCAGCGGCTGGCACACGGTCCGCTGGCCGAGTACCCCAACGAGGAGTTCACCGACGAGGTCCCCCGCTCCGGCAACGCCTCCGGTGGCGGCCAGCCCGGCTGGGCCGTGCGCACCGCGCCCGGCGGACCCAACGACTACGTCTACGTGATCATCCAGCCCGTCGGCTGGGCCCCGATCGCCAAGCTCATCGGACGGCCCGAACTGGCCGAGGACCCCGAGTGGGCCACCCCCCAAGCCCGGCTGGACAAGCTGGACAAGGCCTTCAACCTCATCGAGGAGTGGTCGATCCAGAAGCCCAAGTGGGAGGTGCTCGCCGAGCTCAACGCCCACAACATCCCCTGCGGACCGATCCTGTCCACCAAGGAGATCATCGAGGACCCCACCCTGCGGGAGAACGGGGTCATCGCCACCGTCGAGCACCCCGAACGGGGCACCTACAACACGGTGGGATCGCCGATCCGGCTCTCGGACTCTCCGGTGGACGTCGACCGCTCGCCGCTGCTCGGCGAGCACAACGCCGACCTCTACGGCGCGGAACTGGGTCTGTCCGACGACGAACTGACCGAACTCAAGTCGAACGGAGTGATCTGAGCGATGGCCAACTACGCCCCCGACCGGTCCGACTACAACCAGGCGGCGGTCCGATCGGTGCTCGACCGGGCCCGCTCCGAAGGCCGGGCCGCGCTGACCGCCCCCGAGGGCAAGGCGCTCGCGGACGCCTACGGCATCCCCATCCCGACCGAGGCGCTCACCAGCTCAGCCGACGAGGCGGCCAGCACCGCCACCGAGATGGGCTTTCCCGTGGTGGCCAAGATCGTCTCCCCCGACATCCTGCACAAGACCGACGCGAAGGGTGTCGAGGTCGGGCTGAACAGCGCCGGCGAGGTGGCCGAGGCCTACCAGCGGATCGTCTCCAACGCCCGCGTCTACGACCCCGACGCGCAGATCGACGGGGTCCAGATCCAGCAGCAGGTCGGCGGCGGCGTCGAAGTCCTCGTCGGCGCCACCACCGACCCCACCTTCGGCAAGATCGTGGTGTTCGGCCTCGGCGGCGTCCTGGTCGAGGTCCTCAAGGACGTGTCGTTCCAGCTCGCACCGCTCAGCCACGAGCAGGCCCTCGAACAGATCAACGACATCAAGGCCGCCGAGGTGCTCTCGGGCGTCCGCGGCGCACCGCCCGTGGACCGCAAGCGGCTCGCCGACCTCCTCGTCCGCCTCTCGGACCTGGTCAGCGACTTCCCCGAGATCGCCGAGGCCGACCTGAACCCCGTCTTCGCCTCCGAGGACGCGGCGATCGCCGCCGACCTGCGCTTCGTGCTGGACTTCGAGCCCGCGCCGGCGCCGCGCCGCTACTCCCGCGAGCAGATCCTGGAGTCCATGGAGCGCATCTTCAAGCCGCGCTCCATCGCCGTCATCGGCGCCTCCAACGAAGAGGGCAAGATCGGCAACTCCGTCATGCGCAACATCGTCGACGGCGGATACGAGGGCGAGGTCCACCCGGTCAACCCCAAGGCGCCCGAGGTGTACGGGCGCACGTCGTACAAGTCGATCTCCGAGGTCCCCGGCGCCATCGACGTGGCGGTCTTCGCGATCCCCGCGAAGTTCGTGGCGAGCGCGCTGGAGGAGGCCGGGCGCAAGGGCGTGGCCGGCGCGATCCTCATCCCCTCCGGCTTCGCCGAGACCGGCGAGCACGAACTCCAGGAAGAGGTCCTGGAGGTGGCCAGGCGGCACGACGTGCGCCTCCTGGGACCCAACATCTACGGCTACTACTACACACCGCAGAAGCTGTCGGCGACCTTCTGCACCCCCTACGACGTGACCGGCGGCACCGCGCTGACCTCCCAGTCCGGCGGGATCGGCATGGCCATCCTCGGGTACAGCCGCAGCACCCGGACCGGCGTCTCGGCGATCGTGGGCGTGGGCAACAAGGCCGACATCGACGAGGACGACCTGCTCACCTTCTTCGGGCAGGACGACAACACCAACGCCATCGCGATGCACCTGGAGGACCTCAAGGACGGCCGGGCCTTCGTGGAGGCGGCCCGCGAGGTCGTCCCGAAGAAGCCCGTGGTCGTCCTCAAGGCCGGGCGCACCTCCGCCGGTGCCGCCGCCGCGGGCTCCCACACCGGGGCGCTGGCCGGCGACGACAAGGTATACGACGACATTCTCCGCAGGTCGGGCGTGGTCCGCGCACCGGGGCTGACCGAACTCCTCGAGTACGGCCGCGCCCTGCCGGTCCTGCCCACCCCGACCGGGGAGAACATCGTCATCATCACCGGCGCCGGCGGGTCGGGGGTCCTGCTCTCCGACGCGGTCGTCGACAACGGCATGGGCCTGATGGAGATCCCGTCCGACCTGGACCAGGCCTTCCGCGACTACATCCCGCCGTTCGGCGCCGCCGGGAACCCGGTGGACATCACCGGCGGCGAGCCGCCGTCGACCTACGAGCAGACCATCCGGCTGGGGCTGACGGACCCGCGTATCCACTCGCTGGTCCTGGGCTACTGGCACACGATCGTCACCCCGCCGCTGGTCTTCGCCGACGTCGTGATCGGCGTCGCGGAGGAGGCCCGCGCGGCCGGGATCGACAAGCCGATCGTGGTCTCGCTCTCGGGAGACACCGAGGTCGAGCAGGCCGCGGCCAAGCTCTTCGACCACGGTATCGTCGCCTATCCGTACACCACCGAGATGCCCGTGAAGGTACTGGGAGCCAAGTACCGCTGGGCCCGATCCGCCGGTCTGCTCTAACCGGAAACTCCGAAGACCTGAGCACTCCGACGCAACGTCCCCGGGGTGTGTGCAGCCGCCGCACGCACCCCGGGACCTCTGAGAAGTGACACACCCGCTCCGGGAGAGCCGTCCCGGATCCCGACGAAAGGAGGCAACGCGTCCCTGGGGGCTGATGGGGGCAATGCCACACACAGCGACATCCCAGATAGGGGAACCCACCTATGGCCCCGATCCCTGAACCCTCAGAACAGCCGGGCACGGGCACGTCCGGTACCAGCCACGAAAACCCGTCCATCCCCGAGCAGAGGGCTGCCTCCCCCGACGACACCGGCGGTGCCTCTCCACCGCCCCCCGCAGCCGAGCCCCAGGCCCCCGCCGAGAGTCCCAAAGGGACGATCCGCCTAGAGGCCCCGGGCACCGGCGTCAGGGACACCTGGCGCGCGATGGGTCCGGGCATCGTCGCAGCGATGACCGGGATCGGCGCCAGCCACATCATGCACGGACCCACCGCCGGCGCACAGTTCGGCTACTCCCTGTTGTGGGTCATCCTGGCCGCCTTCATCCTCAAGTACCACGCGTTCGAGTTCGCCCACCGCTACACCCTGGCCAAGGGTGAGAGCGTCATGGAGGCCTACGAACGTACGGGCAAGAGGTACGGCAACTGGCCGCTGTGGTACCTCCTGCTCCAGTCCCTGGCCAACACCTTCGGCATCGCCGGCCGGGCCTTGGGCGCGGGCGCCCTGATCTGGGCCGGGCTGCCGTTCCTGCCGCTGTCGGTGTGGGCGATCCTCGTTCTCCTCTCCAGCATCGTTTTGCTGTGGATCGGCAAGTACAAGGCGGTGGAGCTCGGGATCAAGGTCTGCGTCATCATCTTCGTGATCATGGTGCTGATCACCTTCGCGCTGCAGGCCCCGCCGCCGACCGAGTACGTGGCCAACCTGCTGCCCACCCTGCCGCCCGTGGCCGCGCTGATGCTGTTCGGCTCCATGTGGGGCTACTTCCCGACCACGCTGGAAGTCTCGACCATGCAGTCGAACTGGGCCGTGGACAAGAAGATCGGCATGGTCAAGGTCAAGGAACTGCGCGCCCAGGGCTACAACGTCGAGGTGGACAAGAACTACCTCAAGAACCACATGACGCTGTTCAAGCGGGACATGAAGATCTCCTACCTGATGTCCTTCTTCACGGGTGCTGCGTTCCTCATCGTGGGTGCGGCGGTGCTGAATCCGCTCGGGCTGGTCCCCGAGGGCAACCAGATGGGCATCACGATCGCACGGGTCTACACGGACTTCTTCGGCCAGTGGATCTTCCCCGTCATCATCATCGGTGCCGCGGCGGCGCTGTGGTCGACCGTCTTCTCCTACTTCGACGGCCAGGCGCGGGTCTTCGAGGAGTCCGCCGTGCGGCTGCGCAAGGTGTGGGACAAGGCCGGGGTCCGCAAGGTCCTCTACCGCGGTTTCCAGATGCTGTGGCTGGTCGCGGGCGGGGCCATCATCATCGGCATGCCCGAGCCGATCTTCATCGTGCAGCTGGCCTCTGTGACAGCCCTGCTGTTCTCGCCGGTGCTGTACTGGCTCAACATCAAGGCCATCAAGGACAACTTCACCGAGGACGACCGGCTCCTTTTGCCCTCGAAGTTCCAGTTCGCGTGGGCGTGGACCGGGGTGACCTCCCTCATCCTGGTCAGCGTCTACTTCTTCTACATGCAGGTCCTGAGTCCGCTGTTCGGCTGAGGGCCTCGCGAACCGGCGGCCCCCGGCGCCACGGGGGCCGCCTTCGCGTGTCCGCCTACTGGCCGGGGGCCTTGGGCCAGGAGCCGTCGACGACCGCCTCGGGGTTCCGGCGGCGGAGGTACTCCTGGAAGCTGGCGGACTGCGCGGCCTTCCACTTGACCTGTGCGGCGTGCAGGTCCTCGGCGGTCAGCTCGGCGATCTCGGGGTGGGCCTCGGCGATCCGCCAGGCGAGGCGGGCGGCGGCCAGGGCGTCGGCCGCGGCTCCGTGCGCCTCTTCCTCGGCGAGCGGGACCTCGTAGTGGGCGCAGACGTCGACCAGTTTGCGGGAACCCCTGCGGAAGGTGTCGACCTGCTTGTCCAGCACCAAGGGGTCCACGACCAGGGGCTGTGCGGCCAGCGGCGCACCCGGGCGGTGGAGTGCGAGTTCGCGGTCGAGGAGGGTGAGGTCGTAGGGGGCGTTGTAGACCACCACGGGCATGCCCTGCGCGATCACGGCGTCCAGTGCCTCAGCGATCTCGGAGACCACCTCGACCGCTGGGCGGCCCTCGGCCCGGGCCTGTTCCGTGGTGATGCCGTGGACGTCGGTCGCCGCCGGGGGAATCTCGATCCCGGGATCGGCGAACCAGGTGGTGACCTCCTTGCTTCTCCGGGCGGGGTCGATCCGCCACAGGGCCGCCGTGACGATCCGGTCGCCCTCCACGTCCAGGCCGGTGGTCTCGACGTCGAAAGCGGCCATGGGCCGGGTGTGCCAAGGGGTGTTCACGCGGTTCCTCCGGTGGTCGTTGCCGTAGTGGTTGCTGGTGTCGGTGCTGAGCGCTTCGGTACTGGACCGGTCGGTTCCGGGCTCTTCGGTTCCGGGCCGCGGGGCCCCGCGGCGTTCGGCCGCTGGTCGGTGAGTGCGGCCACACAGGCCCGGATCGCCGGCGTCTCGGCGTCGGCGCGCCACACCGCCCGGATCGCCCTGCGGAGCGGCGGGACGGTGGGGACGAACCGGACCCCCTCCGGTGAGGTGCGCTGGCCGAGGTCCGGGACCAGCGCCACCGCCAGTCCGGAGGCCACCAGCTCCAGCTGGGAGGGGATCTCGGCGAGCGTGTACCTGATGTCGGGCTCCACCCCCCTGGCCCGCACGGCCTGGAGGGTCGCCTCGTAGGGTTCGGTGCCCTGCGGGCAGCTGGCCCACGGGAGGCCGCCCGGTGGACCGAGTTCGGCGAGGTCGGCGGTGGTCCGGCCGCTGAGAGCGTGGTCGGCCGGGAGCGCCAGGCACACCCGTTCGTCCAGGAGCTCCACGGTGCGTACGCCCGCGGGGAGGGCGACCGGGCGGCTGGACCAGCTCTCGGCCAGGACCAGGTCCAGCTCGCCGCGCAAGAGTGGCGGCAGCAGCGACACCACTTCCCCGTCGCGCACCGTGGGCGCCAGGCGCGGGTGTTCGGCAAGCAGCACGGACAGCGCACCGGGGAGCAGAGTGCGCACGGCGCTGCCGACACCGCCCAAGCGCAGCGGCCCGAGGATCTCGCGGTCGAGGTCTGCGAGGTCGGACTGAGCCTCGCTGACCTGGGCGAGCACCCGGGCGGCATGGTCGACGAGGACCCGGCCTGCGAGGGTGAGCCGGACAGTGCGGCCGACCGGTTCGAGCAGGGGTTTTCCCGCCTCCCGCTCCAACTTGTTGAGCTGCTGGGAGATCCCCGAGGGGGTCACGTGCAGCGCCCGCGCCGCACCGGCGATGGTGCCGTGGGCTTCCACCGCGGTCAGCGCTCGCAGCCGTTCGATACTGAACACGTTAGTGATGCTACCGGGTACCTCCGACAAAACAGCGCTTTTGTTTTCGAGTCGACGACGGCAGGCTTGGACGTATGACACAGAAGAGGGCAGAGCGGGTGGAGGTCCGGGCGCGGCGGAGCGGTTCCATGCTGGACCGGGCCAACCCGGTCGTCCTCGCCACCCTCGGATCGGGCTGCACGTCGGCCACGGGCGTGTTCGTGAAGCTGTCCGGGGCCAACGCGGGGACCGCGGCCTTCCTCAGGTGCGCCCTGGCGCTGTTCGTGCTCGCCCCGATGGCCGCGGCCGAACTCCGGAGGGTGGGGGCGCGCCCGCTGCGGCTGGTGGGCCTGGACGCCTTGGCGGGGCTGTTGCTGGGCGTGGACTACGTGTTCTGGGTTGCGAGCATCGAGCACGTGGGGGCGGGGATGGCGACCGTCCTGCTCAACGTCCAAGTAGTGGTCTTCCCCCTGTTGGCCTGGGTGTTCCTGGGAGACCGGGCGCCACTGCGCTTCCTGGCCGCGGTGCCCGTGATGCTGGGCGGGGTGGCCCTGGCGGCGGGCGCCGTGGACGGAGGCGGGACCGGCGGCGGGGGCGACCCTTGGCTCGGCCTGGTCTACGGCTGCGCGGCCGGGGTGGCCTACGCGGGGTACCTCTTCCTGGCCAGGCTCGGCGGCGGGCGCGGGCACACGGTGACCCCGGTGTGCGTGTCCACCCTGGCCGCGGCGGTGGCGGCCGGTGCCCTGGGCGCGCTGTGGACCGGGATCGACCTGGTGTCGTTGGACGCCCAGGCCTGGACGTGGCTTGCCCTGCTGGCGCTGACCGGCCAGGTACTGACCTGGCTGCTCATCGGTTCCGCCCTGCCCAGGCTGTCGGCGAGCACGGGCGCGGCCATCCTGGTGCTGCCGCCGGTCCTGGCGGTCCTGATGGCCGCTGTCGTCCTGGGCGAGCGAGCGACCCCGCTCCAGCTGGCGGGCTGTGTGCTCGTGGTCCTCGCGATCTGGCTGTCCCAGCGGCGGGCCGGGTAACCAACCAAGGAACCGGGGGGACGGAGGCACCGTCCGATCAGGAGAGCGGTGACGCACCGGTGGACGGGCGAGGTGGGCGGACATGACGGAGAGGGACGGGCCTGACGGGGAGCGGCCCGAGCAGCCCCGGGCCACGGAACAGGGCGCGGGGCCGGAGAACCCGCTCGGGGCCTGGGACGGCCGGGGGCTGGACGGAGTTGCGAAGCGGGCCCCGCACGGCGCCCCCGAGGAGGGTGGGGGTGCCGGGGCGCACGGACTCCCGTCTGAGCGGACCGGCGGTGTCGCACAGGGGTGGCTGGTCTACCTCCTGCTGTCCTTCGTGCGGATGCTGCTGGTGACACTGGGGATGATCGCGCTCGTCCCCCAAGGGCTGGTGCCGCTCGGGATGGCGGTGTTCGAGGCGGACGAGTCCACCCGGCTGTGGTTCCTGGCCCGCTTCATGCCGCCCGAGTGGCAGGTACCGGTGGCCCTGGGCTTCGCGGTGGTCGGTGCCCTTCTGACCTGGATCGGCCTGCTGCTGCCCCGCTGGCTCGGGTGGGTCTTCATGGGCAGGTGAGCCCGACCTCCGGCGGGCGGGGGCGTTCGGTTGCCGGGTCGCCAAGGCTCCGGCCGCCCCTGGGGCGGCACGGCGTCCGCTAGCGTCAGAGCATGAAGTTTCTGGTACGCGAACGTATTTTCGACATCGGCGACGACTTCTGGGTGACCGACGAACAGGGCGCCAGGGTGTTCTGGGTGGACGGTAAGGCACTGCGGGTGCGCACCACCTTCGAGCTCAAGGACCCCAAGGGCGAGCTCCTCATGGTGATCCGCAAGAAGCTCCTCAAAGTCCGCGACCAGATGCGTGTGGAGCAGGACGGTTCAACCGTGGCGACCGTCCGCAAGCGCCTGTTCAACCCGCTCCGGCAGAAGCTCAGCGTCGACGTCAAGGGCGCGCCGGACTGGGAGGTGGTCGGGAGCTTCTTCGACAAGGAGTACTCGATCAGCGACAAGGAGGGCACCGTCGCGGTCGTGTCCCGCAAGTGGTTCCGGATGCGCGACACCTACGCGGTGGACGTCAACACGCACCGCAAGGACATCGCCGGCGACCCCGCGCTGGTGATCAGCGTCGCGGTCGCCATCGACGCCCTCACCGGTGACGACGGCAAGGACTGACGGGCTGGAGAAAGGTGGCGGGACGGGCCCCCGACCGCCCCGCCCGCCGCTCAGGCATCGCGGCGCCGGAACAGCACTACGGCCACCAGCCACACCGCCGCCACCCAGGCCGCCATCACCGCTCCCCCTTGGAACGCGGTGAGGTCCAGCGGGTTCTCCAGCGACATGTACATCAGCGATCCGGCGCGGTCCGGCAACCACTCCGCGAGCTCGGTGAACGTGGCGAGGAACATGGACAGCGCCATCACCAGGGCCCCCAGGACCGCGATGGGCGCCACCGCGTTGCGAACGATGACGGTCAGCCCGGCCGCCAACAGGGCGATCAGCACCCAGTAGAGGGCCGCACCGGCCATGCGTCCCAGCACGTCCGCCTCGAGGACGTCGGCCAGCGGGAGCCCGTAGTCCCCCAACCCCACCTGAGTGGCGACCATGACCGCGGGCACCGTGACCACAGCGGTTACCAGAGCCATCAAGGCCACGACCAGCGCCTTCGAGGCGAGGAAGCGCCCCCGCCCGGGTACGGCCAGCAGGGAGGTGCGGATCTGGGCGCCGGAGTACTCACCGCTCACCGCGAGCACCCCCAGCACCACCATCCCGATCTGTCCGAAATGGATGGTCTGGAAGCCGTCGGCCAGGGGGTCGAGGGCCGCGGCCCATTCCGAGTTGTCGTCGAGGCCACCGACGGTGGACACGGAGATCATCGCGGCCAGACCGACCATCACCGCGAAGGTGGTCAGGAGCGCCGTCGGGATGACGGGCAGCGTGCCGAGCTTGCGGCCTTCGGACCGCACGGTGTCCAGCATCAGGACACACCTCCCCGGGTCCCAGAGGTGCCCTGGACCTCGGAGGTGAGCGCGAAAAACGCGTCCTCAAGGGAGTCGTGGCCCGCAGTCAGCTCGCTCGGCGCCCCCGTGGCGACGAGTCGTCCGCAGTCGATGATCACCAGGTGGTCGGCGACCTTCGCGATCTCGGTCATGAGGTGGCTGGACAGGAGCACGGTGCGGCCCTGGTCGGCCAGCTTGCTGGTGAAGGTGCGCATCCAGCGGATGCCCTCCGGGTCCAGGCCGTTGACCGGTTCGTCCATGATCACCGTCGTCGGGTCTCCCAGGAGGGCTGCGGCCAGGTTGAGCCGCTGCCCCATGCCCAAGGAGAACGTGCGCACCCGGGCGTGGGCGGCCCGCTCCAGGCCCACCTCCGCCAGGACCTCGCCCACCCGCGCCAGGGGGATGCCGCTCGCGCGGGCGATCCACGACAGGTGGGCGCGGGCGGTGTGGCTGGGGTGGGCACCGCCGATATCCAGCTGGGAACCGACGACAGTGGCCGGTCGGCGCAGCGAGGCGTACGGCTTCCCGTCGATGGTCGCCCGGCCCTCGGTGATCCGGTCCAGGCCGAGCAGCATGCGCAGGGTGGTCGTCTTTCCTGCACCGTTCGGCCCAAGGAAGCCGGTGACCTGGCCGGGGACGGCGTTGAAGGAGAGTCGGTCCACGACCGTGTGGACACCGAAGCGTTTGGTGAGTCCGTGTATCTCGATCATGGGTCCATGGTCGGCTTCCGGGGCGGTCCGCCACATCGGCCCAGCGGGGACAGTTCCAGTGTCAACTCAGGGGAACATGCGCGTCGTCTCGCGCGGCCTGGTTCAGGAGGCCCGGACGAGCCCGTTCTCGTAGGCGAAGACCACCAGCTGGGCCCGGTCGCGGGCGTAGAGCTTGCTGAGCAGGCGGCTGACGTAGGTCTTGACCGTGGCGTGGCTCAGCGTCAGCTCCGCGGCGATCTCGGCGTTGGAACGCCCGCGCCCGATCAGCGTCACGACCTCGCGTTCACGCGGGGTGAGCCGGGGCGCGTCCACCGGCCACGGAGGGCGTTCGGGTCCCTCAGAACCGGACCGGGCGAGCTCGGCGATGAGGCGACCGGTGACCTCGGGGGCGAGTAGCGCCTGACCGGCGGCGACCACGTGGACGGCGCGCAGGAGTTCCTCCGGGCTGGCGTTCTTGAGGAGGAAACCGCTGGCCCCGGCCCGCAGCGCGGCGTACACGTACTCGTCCAGGTCGAACATGGTCAGCACGATCACCCGGGTGGTGTCGGAGGCCGCGCAGATCTCCCTCGTGGCGGCCAAGCCGTCGAGGTCCGGCATGCGGATGTCCATGAGCGCGACATCGGGCCGGGTGTTTCCGGCGAGGCCGACCGCCTCGCGGCCGGTGCGGGCCTCAGCGACCACGGTCAGCGCGGGGTCGCTGTCGACCAGCATGCGCAGCGATCCGCGCAGGAGATCCTGGTCGTCGGCGATGAGCACCCGGACCGGGTCAGCCATCGGAATCTCCTCGGTCGAAGGGGATGCGGGCGTGCACACGATAACCCCCGTCCGGACGCGGTCCCGCGGTCAGCGTTCCGCCCAACAGGTCGACCCGCTCGCGCATCCCCGCCTGACCAGCCCCGCTGCCGGGTTCGGGCGGACAGCCGGCGTCCCCCGCGGGACCCGTGTCGGACACCTCGACCACCACCTCGTTCCTGCCACCGTTCACGGTGACCGTGCAGGTGGTGCCGGGCGCGTGCCGGATCGCGTTGGTGACGGACTCCTGGACCACCCGGTGGACACCGAGCGCGACCGTCTCGGGCAGATCGTCGGCCCCGTGCACCCGCACCGTGCACTCCACCCCCGCCGCGCGGGCGGTGCCCGCGATCCCGGAGAGTTCGGGCAAGCCCGGCTGCGGCGCGAGGGGCACGTCCCCGTGGGCACGCAGTGTGCCTAAGAGCAGGCGCAGCTCGTCGGCGGCGGCCCGGCCGGTGGTCTCGATGTCGGCCAAGGCGGACCGCAGCGCCTGCGGATCGTCCCCGGACACGTACCGGGCCACGCCCGCGCGCATCCCGATCGCACCCAGTGCGTGCGAGACCACGTCGTGGACCTCGCGCGCCACCCGTAGCCGCTCGGCCGACCGGGCCGCTGCCAGGGCCGCCTCGGACTCACGCTGCCGCTGCAGGTGCCCCGCGCGCACCAAGCGCCCCAACAGCCAGGACACAACGAAGGGGGAGAGCAGGGCGAGCATGGGAAACACCGTCGGAGCACCCGTGACGTCCCAGAGCGTACGGGTCACCACCCAAGTGAGGACCAGCAAGCCGAACACGAGAAGTGATCCGCTGCGCAACGACACGGGTCTCGCGGTGAGGGCGACCGGGTAGAGGACCCAGGCCGCGGCCAGGTAAGGGGCAGCGCTCCACCCGACGAGGGCGATGGTATGGGCGGCCGTGACCACCACGAATGCGGGCAAGGGCCACTTCCAGCGCAGTATCACCCCGCCCAGGACGGCGAGGAAGGGCACCAGGCCCACCCAGGCCCAGGGGTCGTTGTCCAGTCGGCCCAAGCCGAGCAGTCGCCCGGCCACGATGCCTTCGGCATAGAGGTAGAACAGGACGAAGAGCGTGTCCACCGCGTACCTGCGGGGCGTGGGGCCGCCCTCCCCGCTCAGCGTGGTCCAGTGATGGGCCCCGGTACCGGACCCGCCCCAGACGGGCCGGAATACCGAGGAGTTCCGCGGTGTGCCGTGGTTCATGGCCCCAGTCTGCACACGGGCGCTGGCGTTGGGGTGCTGACAACTGACCGGTTCCGGCAGCCAGCTGTAGTGCCCGGCCCCTGCCTGTTGCCCCAGTATGTTCAGTGACATTGGCGGGAGCTGGCGGAGGAGCACAATGCTGGACGTGTGGAAACGGGCGTTGAGAACGACCGGATACCTGCTGCTCGCGCTGCTGTCCGGGAACCTCACCCTCGTGATGCTCCCGGTCACCCTGGTGGTGGCGCTGACCACCGCCTTCGGCGGTCTCGGATTGATCCTGCTGCCCCTGTGGCTACGGCAGGTGGTCCGGTGGGCCGACTGGCACCGAGGGCGTGCAGCCCGCCTGTTGGGGGTCGAGATCCCCGACCTGCCCGAGTCCTCCGAGCGGGGCATCGCCATGCTGTGGCGCGATCCGGCCACCCGGCGGACCCTTCTCTGGATGCCGCTGTTCGCACTGGTGAGCATCGTCTTCGGGCTCCTGGCGCTCATGGGCCCCGGGATGCTGTTCAACGCGCTTCTGTCACTGCTGTGGTGGGTGTTCCCCGAGGGGGTCGAACCGGAGCCGTTCGGGGTCCCCGTCGACGGTTGGGGGATCGCGCTCGGCACCGCCCCCGTACAACTGGTCATCGGTGTAGTGATCGCCGCGGCGGTCGCCCCTCCGCTGGCGACCGTCCACGCCCGGCTCTGTGTCCGGGTACTGGCACCCTCAGAGAAGGAACTGCTGGCCCACCGCGTGGACGAACTCCAGCGCACCCGGGCCGGGGTGGTGGACGCGCACGGGGCAGAGCTGCGCCGGATCGAACGCGACCTGCACGACGGCACCCAGGCCCGGCTCGTCGCGATCGCCATGCAGCTGGGTGTGGCCAAGGAGGCACAGTCGGATCCCCAGGTCGCCGCCCTGCTCGAACGGGCCCACGAGGGCGCCGAGGAGGCCATGGCGGAACTGCGCGACGTCATCCGCGGCATCTACCCGCCGATCCTCGCCGACCGCGGCCTGCCCGGTGCCCTGTCCGCCCTCGCGGGCCGCACCACTCTGCCCGTCCGGCTCGACGTCGCGGTTCCGGGCAGCCTCCCGGTCGCGGTGGAGACCGCCGCCTACTACGCGGCCACCGAAGCGGTCACCAACGCCGTGCGGCACAGCGGGGCCGACATGGTGTCCGTCCGCGTCACCCGCGAGGGGGATCGCCTTCACCTCGAAGTCTCCGACGACGGCCGAGGCGGTGTTGACGAGAATGCCGGGAGCGGCATCCAGGGCCTCCGCCGCCGCACCGCCGCCCTCGACGGGCAGGTGTCCGTCGACAGCCCTGCCGGCGGCCCGACCGTGATCAGAGTGGAGCTGCCATGCGAATCGTGATCGCCGAGGACAACGTCCTGCTCTCTGAAGGGCTCAAGCTCCTCCTCTCCACCCGCGGCCACCAAGTGGAAGCCGTCGCCCAGGACGTGCCCGCCTTCGCCCAGGCCGTCGACCGGCACCGGCCGGACCTCGCCCTCGTCGACGTACGGCTCCCTCCGGGCTTCCGTGACGAGGGCATCCACGCCGCCATCGACGCCCGCCGCCAACAGCCGGGGCTGCCCGTCCTCGTCCTCTCGCAGTACGTCGAGCAGGACTACGCGGGCGAACTCCTCTCCGACGGCCAAGGGGGCGTCGGCTACCTGCTCAAGGATCGCGTCGGCCGCGTCAGCGAATTCGTCGACGCCCTGCACAAGGTCGCCGAAGGCGGCACCGTCATGGACCCCGCCGTCGTCCAACAACTCCTCACCCAGCGCGCCAAGGACCCCCTCCAGGCCCTCACCGCCCGCGAGCACGAAGTCCTCGCACTCATGGCCGAGGGCCACGACAACACCGAGATCGCCGACCGCATCGTCGTCACCACCAACGCCGTGCACAAGCACATCGGCAACATCTTCCAGAAGCTCGCCCTGTCCCCCGCCGACAGCGGCCACCGCCGCGTCCGCGCGGTCCTTGCCTACCTCAACGGAAGGTAGGCCCGCTCCCCGACAAACTGCGCGGCGTAGTGCGCGGCGTAGTGCGCGGCGTAATGCGCGGCGTAATGCGCGGCGTAATGCGCGGCGTAATGCGCGGCGTAATGCGCGGCGCATTGCCTGTCATAGCGCGGGTCATAGCGCGCGTCTCGCTGATAGCTCAGTCGGTTTCCATAAATCCCAGACCCATTTTCCCTGGACTCCCCTTTTCGCTTCGAGTTCCCTCCTTTCCCGCCGCCCGATTGTGGCCGTCTCCACTGCGCGCGTCAAGGTCGTCGCCATCGAGCGCTTCGCGCATCAACGGAGCTCCACCTTGACCCGCTCCGCTCCGACGGCGGGTTGGCGGCTATCGGGAAAGGGGGACGGGTGGTCGAGGTCCGAGCCATTCCGGGCTACGCCCGAAAAACTGATTCTGTCGGCCTGGCGGCCGATCCCTGCCACTCCACCGGAGCGTTGACGCCTGGCGGTGTCGCGGCCGGTCATTCGCCCCAGCGAACCCCGAACAGCACGGCCTGCGGCCGGGTGAGCCACTGCGCCGGAGCGTTGACGGTTGCGGGTGTCGCGGCCGGTCAATGCGCCCAGCGAAAACCCCGATGATCTTGCCCCTGTCTCCACCCTCGGCCGCCGAGAGTGGAGACAGGGGCAAGATCATTCCCATTGTGGTGCGCATTTGTCCGCTTTGCCCAAGAATGCGAACAGGGGGTCGGAGTCCTTTTCCTAGAAGGCTTCTTTCCGGGGGATGGAAAGGCGGTCCAGCGTGGTCGGGTAAGTGTTTTATCACCCCCGGGATAGGTCCTTTCTGGGTCTTTCTTGATATCCTTAGGGTATGACTTCTTCTTTCGGGCAGTGCGGGAACACGGCGGGCACTACGCCCGCCGTGGCCGCCATGCGTGCTGCCCGGGAAAAGATCGCCTCGGAAATGGCGGACGTGCCCCCGGCGGGTGCGGCCGGTGAGGTCCTGGACGTGATCTCGCAGGTGTTCGAGGACTTCGACCGGGCCCAGCTTTCGATGCTGCTGCGTCTGGCGCAGCTGGAGGCGGCTGGGACGTTGTTGGAGGCGGGCGGGCAGCGGTCGGTGCAGAACTGGCTGATCCACTCGGTGGGTATGGCCCCGGGTGAGGCCAACGGGCGCGCCGAGCTGGCCCGGCGCCTGTTCGCCCAGGAGCTGCCCGCCACCCGCGAAGGCCTGGATTCCGGGCTGCTGTCGATCGGGGAGGCGGTGGCGGTGTGCCGAACCGCTGACAGGGCGGTGGAGGCGCGCAACACCGAGCACCACCCGGAGGCCGGTAGGTTTCGGCGGATCATCGAGGCCGGGATCTTGGCCGCCAAGGCCAAGGAGCCGGCGATGTCGGTGACCGACATCAACCGGCTGGGCAAGGAGCTGCTGGCCCGGCACAACCCGGCGGTGTTGGAGGAGGAGC
>NZ_BAAHAR010000075.1:0-20165 GCF_054777395.1 Nocardiopsis oceani | reverse complement strand
GCGAGGGCGGCGGCCAGGCCAACGTCACCATCATCGAACGCGTCTGATCCCGGACCCGAGCGGGCCGCGTACCGAGCAGCCGGTACGCGGCCCGTTGCTGTTTCCGGATTCTGTTCAGGTTCTCCAGTAGTAATACCTGTCGAGTATTACCCTGGTCCCATGAGAATCACTGAGAAGGGTCAGGTCACCATCCCGGTCGAGGTACGCCGCAGGTTGGGTCTCAACCCGGGCGACGAAGTCGAGTTCGTCCTTGAGGGCAAAGGGGCCCGTGTGTTCCGCGCGGCGACCGTGCCCTCACGTGGGCAGCGCCTGGTCGAGCGTCTGCGCGGTAAGGCCAAGACCACCATGAGTACGGACGAGATCATGGCATTGACCAGGGGGGACGATGACGACCACTGAGCCTGGCAGGTCCTGCCTGGCAGGCGACACCTCAACTCCCTCCTCGACGCTGGTCGACACCAACATCCTGCTTGACGTCTTCACGCACGACTCCACATGGGGGGCTTGGTCAGAGCAGGGCCTGGTGGAGGCAGCTGACCAAGGGCCCCTGGTCATCAATCCGATCATCTACGCCGAGGTTTCCGTTGGTTTCGACCGGATTGAGGAACTGGATCTCGCGTTGGCGGACGACTTCGTCCGATCAGATCTGCCATGGGAGGCAGCTTTCCTGGCTGGGAAATGCCATCTGCGCTATCGGAAGCAGGGCGGTACCAAGCATGCTCCGCTGCCGGACTTCTATATCGGTGCCCACGCGGCGATTGCGGGGCATCACCTTCTGACCAGGGATGCTCGGCGATTCCGACCGTACTTTCCGACGGTGAAGCTGATCAGCCCCAACTAGCCCGACGAGCAGGGAGGGATCAGCGCGGGTCGGCCAGCGCCTCGCCGCCGACGCCGTTCTCCAAGCCCAGCCAGTCGGCCATCTCCGCCAGTTGCGCCACCAGCTCCGGCAGGGTCTCGGCCGGGGCGTCCTCCTCCACAGTGATCTTCCGGGCCAGCAGGGTGCCCGAGGCGCGGTCGGCCTTGAGGTCGACCCGGGCGACCAGGTCCTCGCCCAGCAGGAACGGCAGCACGTAGTACCCGTGCACCCGCTTGGCGGCGGGCACGTAGATCTCCAGGCGGTACCGGAAACCGAACAGCTCCTCCGCCCGGTCGCGGGTCCACACCAGGGAGTCGAACGGGCTCAGCAGGGCGCGGGCATCCACCCGCCGCGGGATGCGGGCGTCCCGGTGCAGGTAGGCGGGACGGCTCCAGCCGCGCACTGTGACCGGGACCAGCTCACCGGAGTCCACCAGGTCGGCGACGGCCCGCCTTGACTCGGGCGGCCGGAGCCGGAAGTAGTCACGCAGGTCGGGCTCGGTGGCCACCCCGTGGGCGCGGGCGGCGATCGCCACCAGTTCTCGGTGGGCCTCCTCCGGCTCTGGGTGGGGCAGCGCGTGCACCTCGGCGGGCAGCACGTGCTCGGTCAGGGCGTAGCGGCGCTCGAACTGGACGTTGCGGCCGTCCGTGGTGACATCGCCGATCCAGAACAGGTATTCCAGGCACTTCTTGACCTCGGACCAGTTCCAGCCCCAGTGCTCCTTGGCGCGCGGTACGTCGTGGGCGAGGGCGGACTCCACCTCGCGTGCGGTGGCCGGGCCGATCCGCGCGACCTCCTCGTACACCGCCTTGACCAGTTCGGGCTTGTTCTCGAGGACGCTGTTGAGCCACCCGACCCGTTCCTGGGCGCGGTTGCGTTCCATCCGGAACCGCATGAGGCGGTGGGTGGCCGGCGGCACCAGGCTCGCCTCGTGGGCCCAGCACTCCACCAGCCGAGCCGGGCTGGACCCGGCTGCGGTCGTGGTGGCCCGGTCCAGCAGCGCCGGGTCGTAGGCGCCCAGACGCGCGAACACCGGCAGGTACTGGCTGCGGGCCAGCACGTTCACGCTGTCGATCTGGAGCAGGCCCACGCGGCGCAGGACGCGCGCCAAGTGGGTGAGTGTGGGTCGGGTATGCGGCCGCGGGTCGGCGAACCCCTGGGCGGCCAGGGCGATCCGACGCGCCTGGGGCAGGGAGAACTCCGCGTCGCGGCGGGGGTGCGGTTCAGCCATTGGCCCAACCTAACTCCCGCCGCCGACATTTCCCGGTGCGTCCCGGGAATCCGATGCCCTCGAAGGCGTCAGCCCATCCGGCGGTGCTGGTTCTCCTCCTTGGACGGCCCGGGCACGGCCGGGGCGATGAGCGGTCCGGGCAGTGACGGGTCCAGGACACCCTCCTCCAACCAGGTGTAGGAGTCGTCCATCAGTCGGCGGGCCAGCTTGCCGTCCAAGTCGTCGGTGTTGGACCACAGGCCCTCGAAGAGGGTGTCGATCCGCAGCCGGGCCTGGCGGCAGAAGACGTCGGCCAGCTCGAACGGGGTGGTGCCTCGCTCGGGGTGGGCGTCCGCGTCGGCACGCGCGCGCACCACCACGGCGCTCATCGCGAACAGTTCGGCGCCGATGTCGACCACGCGGCTGAGGAAACCCTGCTTGACCTCCATCTTCCCCTGCCAGAGCGACATCCCGTAGAACGTGGACCGGGCGAGCTTTCGTGAGGTGCGCTCGACGTAGCGCAGGTGCGCGGCGAGCGGCCCGAACTCCACGAAGGCCGAGGGCACCTGGCCCTGGCCGACGACCAGCGTCGGCAGCCACTTGGCGTAGAACCCGCTCGCCTGGGCCACGGCGCGCGCCTTGTCGGACCGGCTGGACTCGGGGTCGATGATGTCCCCGGCCACGGACAGGTGCGCGTCCACCGCCTCACGGGCGATGAGGAGGTGCATGATCTCCGTCGATCCCTCGAAGATCCGGTTGATGCGCAGGTCGCGCAGCATCTGCTCGGCTGGCACCCCGCGCTCGCCCCGAGCGGCCAGGGAGTCGGCGGTCTCGAAACCGCGCCCGCCGCGTACCTGGACGAGCTCGTCGGCGATCGTGGACGCCATCTCCGAGGCCCACAGCTTGGCGATGGCCGCCTCGATCCGGATGTCGTGGCGCTTGTCGTCGGCCATCTGGCTGGACAGGTCCAGCATGGCCTCCATGGCGTAGGTGGTGGCGGTGATGAAGGAGAGCTTCTTGGCCACCTCCTCGTGCTTGCCGACCGGACGGCCCCACTGGACGCGTTCCCGCGACCACTCTCGGGCGACCTTGGTGGCCCACTTGCCCGCGCCCGCGCACATGGCGGGCAGGGAAAGGCGGCCGGTGTTGAGGGTGGACAGGGCGATGCGCAGCCCGTGCCCCTCCTTGCCGATCCGGTTCTCCGCGGGCACCCGCACCTGGTGCAGGCGGGTGACGCCGTTCTCCAGGCCCTTCAGCCCCATGAAGCGGTTGCGGTGCTCGACGGTGATGCCGGGGGAGTCGCCCTCGACGACGAAGGCCGTGATGCCGCCCCGGTGCCCGGGGCTCTCCGGGACACGCGCCATCACCACGAGAAGGTCGGCGACCACGCCGTTGGTCGTCCACAGCTTGACCCCGTCGAGTACGTATTCCGAGCCGTCCTCCGTGGGCGTGGCCGTGGAGTGCAGGCGGGCCGGGTCGCTGCCGACGTCGGGTTCGGTGAGCAGGAAGGCGCTGATCGCGTCGGTGGCGCAGCGGGGCAGGAAGGCGCGCTTCTGATCCTCCGTGCCGAACATGGAGATCGGCTGCGGCACCCCGATGGACTGGTGGGCGGAGAGCAGTGCGCCGATCGCAGGGCAGACCGATCCGACCAGCATCAGGGCGCGGTTGTAGTAGACCTGTGTGAGGCCGAGTCCTCCGTACTCGGTGGGGATCTTCATCCCGAAGGCGCCGATCCCGCGCAGGGCGGTGATCGTCTCGTCCGGGATGCACTCCTCCCGTTCGATGCGTTGGGAGTCGATGCCCTCGCAGACGTCGCGGAGGGCCGCCAGGAAGGCCTCGCCGCGCTGGCGGGCAGGTTCGTCGGGGCGTGGGAAAGGATGGATCAGGTCCAGGCGCAGGCGGCCCAGATATAGCTCCTTGGCGAAGCTGGGCTGGCTCCACTCGCTCTCGCGGGCCTGTTCGGCCACCTGGCGGGCTTTGCGTTCGTCGACCTCGGGTGCCTGTACACCGGTGTTGGGTTCGACCTTCGACATGTGCGCGTTCACCTCGTTGAGGGAGAAGTCGATGTGGTCTGCATCACAGCACCTACCCGGGGGTAGCGGGTCTGATGCTTGCGGCGGATCCGATGCTTGCGGGCAGCGCGTTCCGGATCCGACCCCCGGTCCGGACGCGGAAGCGGGACAATCGTGGCGGTACGGAGAACTTTCTGGGCACTTCGCAGAAAAACCTTTCGCGCAATGCGAACCGTTCCGGGGGGTTGGCCGTCCAACGAGACGCGACGGAAACCAACCGAGCATGTGCCGGGAGTCGCTCAACCCCGGTGCGGAGGACGGCCGCACCGGGGTTTTCTTATGCCCGGACACCGGCTCCGGGCCGGGTCCGAACCGGCCGCCGCGTCGCGTGTTCCCGCTGGTCCACGGTTGTCACCGCGATGGCCTAGCCTTTTGCTGTGCGTATCGCGACATGGAATGTGAACAGTGCCAGGGCCCGGGCCGAACGGATCGGCGCCTGGTTGGACCGGAGTGACATCGACGTCCTCGCCGTCCAGGAGACCAAGGCGCGCGACCACCAGTTCCCCGAGTCGGTCTTCACCGACCGCGGGTACGAGGTCGCCCACCACGGCCTCTCCCAGTGGAACGGGGTCGCGATCGCCTCGCGCGTGGGGCTGGACGACGTGCAGATCGGCTTCCCCGGCCAGCCCGGCTTCGGCGACCCGGAGGAGCGCGAGGCCAGGGCCATCGCGGCCACCTGCGGCGGCGTCCAGGTGTGGAGCCTGTACGTGCCCAACGGCCGCGAGATCGACCACCCCCACTACGACTACAAGCTCCGCTGGCTGGAGGCCCTGCGCCAGGCGGGCGCGGCACGGCTGGCCGAGGAGCCCGAAGCGCAGATCGCCTACGTCGGCGACTTCAACATCGCCCCGCAGGACGACGACGTGTGGGACATGGCCGCCTTCGAAGGCGCGACCCACGTCACCGGCCCCGAACGGGAAGCCTTCACCGAACTGGTCGGCGCCGGCTTCACCGAGGTCGTGCGCGACTTCACCCCCGGTCCCGGCGTCTACACCTACTGGGACTACAAGGGCCTGGCCTTCCCGAAGCGCATGGGAATGCGCATCGACTTCGTGCTCGCCTCGGCCGCGCTCCGCTCCCGGGTGACCGGCGCGAGCATCGACCGCGAGGAGCGCAAGGGAAAGGGAGCCTCCGACCACGCACCGGTGATCGTCGCCCTCGACGGCGCCGACAGCCAGCCCGTCGACCGTCCGAAGAAGTGAGCGGCGCAGTGAATGACATGAGTGCGGCGGCACCGCGCATCGCGGTCCTCGGCAGTGTGAACATGGACCTCGTCGCCTACGTGGACGAGGTACCGGGCGGCGGCGAGACCGTCACCGGGACCGGTTTCCGACAGGTCCCCGGAGGCAAGGGCGCCAACCAGGCGGTGGCGGCCGCCCGGGCCGGAGCCGACGTGGCCTTCCTCGGCGCGGTCGGCGACGACGCCTTCGGCGCGGAGCTGCGGGCCAACCTGGCCAAGAGCGGGGTCGACGCCTCCGGGCTGCGCACGGTTCCCGGGGTGTCCGGTGTGGCGCACATCGTGGTCGACGGCCGCGCCGGAAACCGCATCATCGTCGTTCCCGGAGCCAACGCCGAAGCAGGGGCGGCTGAGGGCGACGAAGCCCTGGTGGCAGGGGCCTCGGCGCTGCTGCTGCAGTTGGAGCTGCCCATGGCCGCCGTGGTGGCCGGCGCGCGCCTGGGCCGGAGCCTCGGAGTCCCGGTCTACCTGACGCCCGCTCCGGCACGGGAGCTCCCGGACGAACTCCTGGCGAACGTGGACGTCCTGGTCCCGAACCAGCACGAGGCGGCCGCGATCACCGGGCACGACGAGCCGCGCGCCGCGTTGGCGGCGCTGCTGGAGAGGGTGCCTGAGGTGTTGCTGACGCTGGGCGAGGACGGCTCGCTGTACGGACGCCGGGGCGAGGAGCCGGTGCACGTTCCGGCCCGCCGGGTGGCGGCGGTGGACACCACCGCTGCCGGTGACACCTTCTGCGGTTCGTTCGCGGTCGCCATGGCGGAGGGGCGTTCGCCGGGTGCGGCGATGGAGTTCGCAGCGGCCGCCGCCGCGATCTCCGTGGGACGGCACGGAGCCAGTTCGTCCATGGCCCCGCGGGACGAGGTCGAGGCCCTGCCCAAGGGCTGACCGGGCGGGAACCCGGCTGAGGGCGCGTGCCCGGGCGTATGAAGGCTCGGGCAGGGTTCGGGCACACGTCGAACGGTTCCGGGGAACCGGTTCAGGGCGTGTGCCCGATCTGCTTGAGGAACGGGGCCGGATCCTGGTCCTGGAGGCGGACCTCCAGCACGATGTCCACAGTGTCGCCGACCAGCCGGCCGCCCCAGGGGAGCTCCCCGCCGTCGCCCACCCCGAAGTCCGACAGGCGGATCTGGGTCGTGGCCGAGAAGAAATGGCCGTAGGTGTGGTCCGGGTCGGCGTAGTCGGGGGCCTCACCGACCCACTCCGAGCTCAGGATGACGGGGGCCGCCACGCCGTGCAGCTCGAGCTCGCCGTGCAGGCGGAAGGAGTTCTGGCGCTTGCTTGGCTCCACGTGGGTGGAGAGGAAGCGGATCTCCGGGTAGTGGTCCACGTCCAGGAAGTCGCCGGAGCGCAGGTGGTCGTCGCGGGCGTTCACACCGGTGTTGACGCTCGATGCGGCGAGCACGACTTCCACCGAGGACTGCGTGGGGTTGTCGGCCACGTAGACCTGCCCGCTGGCCTGGCCGAAGGTCCCCTGGACCCGCCCGAAGCGCAGGTAGTGGGCGACGAAGATCAGGCTGGAGTGCAGCGGGTCGAGGTGCCAGGTCCCGGGGCCCGGGCAGAACGCTGCTGGGGTGGATGGCATGGGCGTTTTCTCCCTTTTTTGCAGGTATGCGGCTTTCGTCCACACACCATAGGTGTGACGCCCTACCGTGGCACCGAGTTCCAGCCTGTCCCGTGGCGAGATTTTCGACTCGGCTCCGTGGGACCTACGCCGAAACCGCCCCTGACAAGGGAATGGTCCGCTTTGCCTGGCCGGCAGGGCCTTCGTCACACGTGCCCGGCCGGTTCCGGCCACCCGGGAGAACCCCTGGTCGGGCCCTGCGCACAAACGACGGGAGGGCCGGGGCGCGCGGCCCCGACCCTCCCTTGGCATGTGTACTGCCGGTGTCCGGTCCTACATGTACTCGGGCGACTCCACACCGAGCAGGTCCAAGCCCCGCACCAGCACGCGCAGCGCGACGGAGACCAGCGCCAGCCGCGACTCGCGCTCCGCCTCGGTCTCGGCGTTCAGCACCGGGCAGTGCTCGTAGAAGGCCGTGAGGCTCTGCGCCAGCTCGAACAGGTATGTGGACAGGCGGTGCGGCTGGAGGAGGTCGCCGACCTGCTCCACCACGGCGCCGAAGCCCAGCAGTTTGAGCGCCAAGGCGCGCTCGGCGCCCTCGGACGCCGTGATCTGTCCGCCGACCTGCTGCGGGTCCACCCCGCCCTTGCGGAAGATGGAGCGGATGCGGGCCTGCGCATACTGCAGGTACGGGCCGGTGTTGCCGGTCAGCGCCAGCATGCGGTCGAAGTCGAACACGTACTCGGTGTCGTACGAGACCGACAGGTCCGCGTACTTCACCGCGCCGACACCGACCTTGTAGGCGATCTCCGCCCGGCTCTCGGCGTCCAGGTCGGGGCGGTTCTCCGCGACCACGGCCGCTGCCCGTTCGACCGCTTCCTCCAGCAGCTGCATGAGGCGGACCGGCGCGCCGCTGCGCGTGCGCAGGATCTTGCCGTCGCTGCCCAGCACGTTGCCGATCTGCACGTGGGTGGTCTCGACGCTCTCGGGCAGCCACCCGGCCTTGCGGGCGGTGGCCCACACCATCTTGAAGTGCATGGCCTGCGGGGCGCCGACCACGTACAGGATGCGGTCGGCCTTGAGGTCGTCCACCCGGTAGCGGACGGTGGCCAGGTCCGTGGTGGCGTAGCCGTAGCCGCCGTCGCTCTTGCGGACGATGAGCGGTACCGGCTTGTCCTCGCGGCCGGTGAAGCCCTCGAGGAACACGCACAGGGCGCCGTCGCTGACTTCGGCGATGCCCTTGGCCTCGAGCTCGTCGCACACGTCGGCGAGCATCGGGTTGTACGTGCTCTCCCCGGCGAGGTGGTCGTCGGTGAGGGTGACGCCGAGCTTCGTGTAGACCTTGTTGAAGTAGACCTTGGACAGGCCGACGAGCTTGCCCCAGAGGTGCAGCGTCTCCTCGTCGCCGCTCTGGAGGGCGACCACCCGGCGGCGCGAGCGGGCGGCGAACTCGTCCTGGCCCTCACCGGAGCCGTCGAACTTGTTCCGCGCCGCCTGGTAGAAGGCGTTGGGATCGGTCGTCAGCAGATCGGCCTCGTCGGACCCCTCACCGACCTCCAGCAGGTGCTCGATGAGCATGCCGAAGGGGGTGCCCCAGTCACCGATGTGGTTCTGCCGGATGACGTTGTGGCCCAGGAACTCCAGGGTACGGGCCAGGGAGTCGCCGACCACCGTGGTGCGCAGGTGCCCGACGTGCATCTCCTTGGCCACGTTGGGAGCGGAGTAGTCGAGCGGGATGTTGAGGCGGTCCTGGAGGGGCACGCCCACGCGAGCGTCGTCGAGGAGCTGGCGCGCCTGGTCGGCGATCCAGTCCTCGCAGAGCGTGAGGTTGATGAAGCCCGGCCCGCTGACCTCGACGTCGCGGCAGATGTCGGACACGTCGAGGTGTTCCATGATCGCCGCGGAGACCTCGCGGGGCTTTCGGCCCAGGCGCTTGGCGAGCGCGAGTGCGGCGTTCGCCTGGTAGTCAGCGAACTGGGACGGGCGGATGACGGGGTCGGTGTCGGCGAACTCGGGGCCGAAGGCGGCGCCGAGGGCGGACTGGACCCGTCGCGAGAGTACTTCCTGCGGGTCGGCCATGATCTAAGCCTACCGACCGGTCACGCTTCTCTTGCCAGTTGTCCACAGGCCACCTGTACCCCTGTAGAGCCCGGCGGGCGCGGATACGCTCGCCCCCATGAGTGCTCTGTGGGATCCCGAAGCCGAAGGTGTGCTGACCCTGCCCTCGGGCCGCCTCGTCCGGGGCAGGGGCCTCGGCTACCCCCTGCCGAAGGGCCCCAGGCCCGACTACGCGCTGTACTTGCTGGGGCACGAGCCGCCCACCTTCCCCTGGGACTACCGCTGGGTGCGCTGGCCGGACTTCCGGTTGCCCGCCGACGACGCCGAGGCGGAGGACGCGCTGCGCGGAGCTTGGGAGCGCGCGGGGGACGAGCGGGTGGAACTGGCCTGCCACGGCGGCCGGGGCCGCACCGGAACCGGGCTGGCCTGCCTGGCGGTACTCGACGGGGTCCCCGCCGAAGAGGCCGTCGCCTACGTTCGCAAGCACTACTCCTCCCATGCGGTGGAGACCCCTTGGCAGGCCCGCTACGTGCGCCGCTTCGAGCCCTGACCATGTCCCGTCCCGCCGTCGCGACTGCGGACACACCGACGAAAGTCGGTGGTCGCGGGTACCGAAGTGACGCCAGCACCGGCCGTACCCCGCCGTAAGCGACAAGGCGGTTCGGCCTGTGGGAGGGCGAGCGAGAGGGGGTGCCGGACCTAGCGTGGACTCAGTCCCCGGGGCCGTACACAGGCACTTTGGAAAGGCAGGTCCGCCCTTATGTTCCCCATCGACTCGATCGACACGGAGAGCGCGCTCGCGATCGCCCTCGTCGGCCTGGCCGTGGCGGTGGCGCTGGCCGTGGTCGGCCTGATCATCGCCGCGGTGTTCAGCATCCTCTTCTCGCCCGAAGAGCTGGGGATGAAGGCCGTGTGGCTCATCCTGGTCTTCATCGCGCCCGTCATCGGCGCCCTCGCCTGGTTCCTGGTGGGGCGCAACCACAGCCACAGGCACGCGCGCGGCCGCATGGGAAGCTACGTCTGACCCGCCCGGGCCCGCCCGGGACCCGGTCAGCGGCCCCCGGGAACCCGGTCAGCGGTCCTCGGCGCGGCGGTGGAGCCAGTTGGGGGAGCGGTGGTGCACCCGGCGGCGGATCTGGTCCCCGATACGACCGCCCGCGAGGTTGTGGGCGAGCCTGCACGAGTGCGCGATGCCCTCGGCGCGGCTGTCGCCGTGTGCGATGACCACCGTGCCGTTGAGGCCGAGCAGGGACGCGCCGCCGTAGGTCTCGCTGTCGAATCGCTCACGCAGCTTCTTCATCGCGCCGCGCTGGAGCATCGCACCGGCCTTGGCCATCGTGGACGCGGTGAGCGCCTCCTTGAGGGCGTTGAGCGTGAAGGTGGCGGTGCCCTCGACGGTCTTGAGGGCCACGTTGCCCGAATGGCCGTCGGTCACCACCACGTCGACCTTTCCGGTGAGGAGGTCGTGGCCCTCGATGTTGCCGCGGAAGTCCATGGCCTCGGATCCTTCGGCGGTGGCGGCCAGCATCTCACTGGCCTTGCGGATGAGCTTGTTGCCCTTGCCCGGTTCCGAACCGATGGTCAGCACGCCGACGCGGGGCCGTTCGACACCGAAGGCGGTCTGCGCGTAGGCGCAGCCCAGGTGGGCGAACTGGACCAGCATCTCCGGCTTGGCGTCGGCGTTGGCGCCAGCGTCCACCAGGATCGTGGGGACCTGGCCGGTGGGAAGCGTCACCGCCAGGGCCGGACGCAGTACGCCCGGCTGGGTTCGCAGCCGCACCGTGGAGGTGGCCACGATCCCCCCGGTGGAGCCCGCGGAGACCAGCGCGTCGGCATCGCCCCGCCGGATCAGTCGGCAGGCCACGGCCGCGCTGGAACGGGGGCGTCGCCAGCTGGCCAAGGCCCCTTCGTGCATCGCGATGTTGTCCTCGGCGTGCACCACCGGGATGTCGCGTAGAGCACCCTCCTCGGCGAGCATGGCGGCGATCTCGGTCCGCCGACCCACGAGCAGTACGCGGAGTCCCAAGTCGCGTACGGCTATGACGGCGCCGCGCACCACCTCTCCGGGTGCGTTGTCGCCCCCCATGGCGTCCACCGCGATGATCGGCGGCGACGTACGCGGGGCCGGGGCGTCCGCGTCGGGTGTGCCGGTCACTGCTTCCTCACACGGTTCCTTGGTGTTGCCTGACGAGTATTATGTGCCGTTCGCTCACTTCTGGGCGTTTTCACGGCATGGGCGCGCATCCGGGCCGCACGGGTTGGTGCCGGGTGATGCGGTCACACGCTATCGGGTCGGCTCGGCCACGCCTGCGGGCGGCCGGAACGCGAGCCCATGCGAGGATACTTCCAGTGTGTCCAGGTCAGGGCTGTAAATCATGATGAGTGGGTACAAAGCCTCTTGCCGGGGTATATCCGATCGCTGGCTAGAGCGAGCGGCACGCTCCGAACACAGCCGATAACCGAATTTTCATCGCACGGTGGTCCCCCGGTACCCGTATGCCGGAACCACCGGTTCAGGGCTGCCCTCCTTCCCCTTGGGAGGGCCCCTGCACTACCGCAGGAGAGGAGAGGCGTGAGCGTTACGCCAGACGTGGCACAGGCCCCGTCCGCCGGACGTCGGTTTCGGGCCTACACGACGAAACACCTTGACGAGCTCACGGCGCGAGCCGGTCTCGCACCCGACGAGCAGCTCGCGGTCAAGGCGGTGGCCCATGTGCTGCCGTTCCGAGTCAACAGCTACGTCATCGACGAGCTGATCGACTGGGACGCCGCTCCCGACGATCCGATGTACCGCCTGGTCTTCCCGCAGGCGGACATGCTTCCCCAGGAAGACGTCTCCAAGATGGCCGACCTGCTCAAAGCGGGTGCCGGGCGCAAGGAGCTGAACGAGGCGGCCAACACGGTCCGGGCCAAGCTCAACCCGCACCCCGCGGGCCAGATGGACCTCAACGTGCCCACTGTGGGCAACGAGGAGCCCATCCCGGGGATCCAGCACAAGTACAAGGAGACGGTGCTCTTCTTCCCGAAGCAGGGGCAGACGTGCCACGCGTACTGCACTTACTGCTTCCGCTGGGCGCAGTTCGTCGGTGACGCGGACCTGAAGTTCGCCTCCGGCGAGATCGACCAGATGGTCGACTACGTGCGCAACCACCCCGAGGTCACCAGTGTCCTGTTCACCGGTGGCGACCCGATGATCATGGGTGAGGGGGTCATCTCCAAGTACATCGAGCCCCTGCTGGAGATCGAGCACCTCGAGGCCATCCGCATCGGGACCAAGGCGCTGGGCTACTGGCCGCAGCGCTTCACCACCGACCCGGACGCGGACGACACGCTCCGCCTGTTCGAGAAGGTCGTGGAGTCGGGCAAGAACCTCGCGTTCATGGCGCACTTCACGCACCCGAACGAGATGAAGCCCGAGCTCGTACAGGAGGCCGTGCGCCGGATCCGTGCCACGGGCGCGGTCATCCGCACCCAGGCGCCGGTGATCCGCACGATCAACGACGACTCGGCCACCTGGGCCGACATGTGGCGGACGCACCTGCGCCACGGCATGGTGCCGTACTACATGTTCGTCGAGCGTGACACCGGCCCGCAGGACTACTTCGCGGTGCCGCTGGCCGAGGCGTACGAGCTGTTCCGGGACGCCTACAAGAGCGTCTCGGGCCTGGCCCGGACCGTTCGCGGGCCGTCGATGTCGGCGACCCCCGGCAAGGTGTGCGTGGACGGTGTGACGGAGATCATGGGAGAGAAGGTCTTCGTCCTGCACTTCATCCAGGCGCGCGACCCGGAGCTGGTCGGCAAGCCCTTCTTCGCCAAGTACGACGAGAAGGCCGCTTGGCTGTTCGACCTGAAGCCCGCCTTCGGAGCCACCCACTTCCCGTGGGAGAAGGCCCCGGTCGGCGACAACGGACTGGTCGACCCCACCCGCCTCTAGGGCTTGGATCTTCCCTGGATCTGCCCCTGGAGCGGCCGTAGGGCGGCCTGAGAGCGGCCTGAGACCGGTCATAAGCGGAGCCCGGCACCTGGTTGGTGCCGGGCTCCGCTCGTGTCCGCGCCGTGGACGGAAGGCGGCCTCCGCGGGACTCGGGGTCGACCGCGGGGCCTACGGCGCGGACACGCTTCCCGGGCTGGTCTGCCGGTGGGGGATTTCCGGGAAGCGGGGGTGGTCAGTCCTCCGGGTCAATCCAGGAGCGAGTCGAAATCACCGGTCTTGGCGCCGCGGACGAAAGCCTCTAGTTCGGCGGGTGTGTAGACCAGCGCCGGCCCTTTCGGATCGCGTGAGTTGCGAACGGCGATGTCGCCGCCAGGAAGCGTGGCGACCTCGATGCAGTTCCCGTCCGGGTTGCTCCAACTGCTCTTGATCCATGCGACCTGCAGCCGGTCTGCGGGAACGCCGTTGTAGATCGTGTGCATCTCAACCTCCTGGAACTTCGGGGGACTCGTGAGCGGGGCGGTCCTCAAGCGGCTCCAGCGCGCCGTACTCGTCGGTTCGGACCGCGTCGACCGGGCGCTGCCTCGTCCCAGGGCGGCGGGGTCGACAGGGGGCGGTCCGTTCGTCCCTGTTCGAGCCCAAAGCGTAGTCCATGCACGTGCATCCGTGATTGCATCTGTAAGTTCCTATGGGGCACCCGGGTGCAAGCTGATGGTGGAACCGCATGTCACGCCTAACGCTCCGGAACGTCCGATGGTTCGGCGTTCCAGGATTGTTTTCGAGTCGTGGCCGAAGGCGGACACGAAACCGGAGTCAGCGGTACCCAGAGTGCCTGTTCCGCCGCCCACGGTGGGTGTTCCGGTTCGGGTAGGACAGGGCCCGACGGCACTGGGTTGGGCGGCCGGAAGCAAGGCAGGACAAAAGAGCGGGTGCGCACGAAGCGCGTCCGCTCGACGTGGTGGGAGGCGGCTGGTGGGGTGCGGGCTCAGTCCTCGTAGCGGTCGAGGAAGCCCTCCAGGATCTTCTCAGTGGTCCCCGGCAGGGGTGCCTGGGTGGCGAGGTGGTCCATGGTCTGCGCGTAGCGGCTGGTGTCGTCGAACTTGTCGAAGTACAGCGCGCTGCTCAGTTGTTCCAGGAAGACGACGTCGGGCAGCTGCGGGGTCGGGAACCGCAGAATGCTGAACGGGCCGCCCGCGGCGGGGTGGCCGCCCATCTCGAACGTGGCCACCTGGATGGTGATGTTGGGGCGGCGGGACATCTCCATGAGGTGTTCGATCTGACCGCGCATCACCTTGGCGTCGCCGTAAGGGCGGTGCAGCGCGGCCTCGTCGATGACCGCCCACAGACGCGGCGGCTCCGGGTCCGGTGCGGTGAATCGGCGCTGCCGGTGCATGCGCATGTTCACGCGACTGGTGACGTCCTCGTCCGAGGTGGCCGTGCGCGAGAGCTGGATGACCGAACGGGCGTAGTCCTCGGTCTGGAGCAGGCCGGGAACGAACTGCACCTCGAAGGTCCTGATGACGGACGCGGCCTCCTCGAGGCCCACGTAGACGCCGAACCACTGGGGCAGCACGTCGCCGTACTTGTGCCACCAGCCCTGTGCGTTGGCGCTGGAGATGAGCCCGACGAGTGCTTCGCGCTGCTCGGAGTCGTCCACTCCGTACAGTTTCAGCAGGTCGTCGACGTCACGGTGCTTGAAGCTGACCTGACCCAACTCCATTCGGCTGATCTTGGCGTGGGAAGCACGGATCGCGTATCCCGCGTCGTGGCGGGAAATGCCCTTCTCCTGGCGCAACCGCCTCAGCTGGGTGCCGAGCAGAATGCGCAGCACGGTGGGACCACCACTGGAATTGGCCAGAAAATCCTGTGTGACCTGGTGGTTCGGCATTGGGTCGGATACCACTTCGCCTCCCTAGGAGTGGTATTGGCGCGAACGACCGCTCAGTATACCGATGGTGTTCTTCCGGCGACAGGTCGCGGCGGTGATCCACTGCGCTGATTTGGCCTGGCATGAAGGCTGATGGCGGATTCCTTGGCGCCGCGGGCCGAATTCTTCTCTAGGGGCCTACCGATAAGGCGACTTCGTCCTATAGTCTTGCCGCACATTGATCTGCACGTGCATCTGTACCTTACGTCTGTAAGGCACGGAGCGGACGTAGCGGACAGGGACGTGCGAACCGACATCACCCGTGAGGACCGTGATGAACGCAGAGCTGATGCCCTCGGAGTTGGACACCGGGGCATCCTGGGGGCACTACTCCACGCCGGAGGCTCCGGAAGGCGAGGCGGGCAAGTGGTGGCGCCAGTCACTTGGGCGGCCGCGGATCGGCGAGAGCACGCGCACCTCCACGGCGGCGGCCGCCTCCTTCGGGGCGGTGCCGGGGTCGGTCCGGTCGGCACGCGAGTTCGGGGCCGCGAGCCTGGCCGCATGGGGGATGCCGGAGCTCGCGGAGGACCTCCGCCTCATCATCTCCGAGCTGGTGGGGAACGCCTGTAGGCACGCGGTGGTGGACGGTCGGCCCGAGCGCACCCGAGTGACCGTTCAGCTGAGGCCGGTCCCCGAAGGTGACGCCGTAATCTGTATGGTCGCCGACCCCAACCCGCGAGGGCCGGTCCGGGTCGAAGCGCACCATTTCGCCGAATCCGGGCGCGGCCTCGGCCTGGTCGCTGCTTTCAGCCGGGAATGGGGCTGGAATCCCGACGAGGGCAACGGAAAGATCGTCTGGGCGATTTGCGGTTCTGAACCGGCCTGAACAGGCCTCCGACACCCCCATGGAACGGCCCCGAACTCGTCGGGGACAACGGTGGCGCCTGCTGAGCGGAGTAGGCTGTCAAAGCATGTCGGCATTTGACCGACGGCGGCAGAGAATCCCACCGACCCCGAACACGGGAGTAAGGCGTGGCCGTACTGGGCTCGGAGCCGGAGCGCTTCCGGTGCGACGGTGTGACCGTCGTGCACCTTGAGGGCGAGATCGACATCGCCACCGCCGAGGGTGTCTTCACCCGCATGATCACGGCCGCGCGCGAGAGCTGTACCGTCGTCGACCTGTCCGCCGTGGAGTTCATCGACGCCTCCGGGGTCAACGCCCTCGTCCGGTCCTCCCGGGGCGCCACCGAGGCCCAGCACCACTTCTTGGTCGCCAGTCCGCCCCGGCAGCTGCGCCGCATCCTGGACGTCCTCAACCTCGACGGGGTGCTGTCCACGCACGCGGACGCCGACGCCGCCCGCGCTTCCCACGCCGCGCGCGTCATGCACTGACCCGCTTCCGCCGTGGTCCTGATCGGAGTGCTTGCGACCGGAGCGGCGCCCCGAGAACACGAACGGGGCGTGCCCGCGGGGTCGGGCCCCGCATGACACGCCCCGTTCGGAGACGTCCTACTCCACGGTCACGCTCTTGGCGAGGTTGCGCGGCTGGTCCACGTCGTTGCCCTTGGCCAGGGCGAGTTCACAGGCGAAGACCTGCATGGGGATCGTCGAGACGATCGGCTGCAGCAGGGTCGGCACCGCCGGGATCTCGATGAGCACGTCCGAGTACGGCCGCACCGACTCGTCGCCCTCCTCAGCGATCACGATGGTGCGGGCGCCGCGGGCGCGCACCTCCTGGATGTTGGACACGATCTTGTCGTGCAGCACACTGCGCCCCTTGGGCGAGGGAACCACCACGACGACCGGCAGACCGTCCTCGATCAGCGCGATCGGGCCGTGCTTGAGCTCACCGGCGGCGAACGCCTCGGCGTGCATGTACGCCAGCTCCTTGAGCTTGAGCGCACCCTCCATAGCCACCGGGTAACCCACGTGGCGGCCCAGGAACAGCACCGTGTCCGCGTCGGCCAGCGAGTGGGCCAGCTCGCGGACGGGCTCGACCGTGTCCAGGACCTTCTCGACCTGCTCCGGCATGGTGGCCAGCTGGGCGATCACGGCGTTGATCTCGTCGCCGAACTTCATCCCGCGCACCTGGGCCAGGTACAGGCCGATCAGGTAGCACGCGGCCAGCTGGGTGAGGAAGGTCTTGGTGGCGGCCACCCCGACCTCGGGACCGGCGTGCGTGTACAGCACACCGTCGGACTCTCGCGGGATCGTGGACCCGTTGACGTTGGTGATCGCCAGGACCCGGGCGCGCTGCTCGCGGGCGTAGCGGACCGCCATCAGGGTGTCCATGCTCTCGCCGGACTGCGAGATCGCGATGACCAGGGTCTGCTGGTCCAGGATCGGGTCGCGGTAGCGGAACTCGCTGGCGACCTCCACCTCGCAGGGGACCCGGCACCAGTGCTCGATCGCGTACTTGGCGATAAGGCCCGCGTGGTACGACGTGCCGCAGGCGATGATGACGATCTTCTCGACCGACCGCAGCTCCGCGGGGCTCAGCCGCATCTCGTCCAGAGTGAGCTGCCCGTCGACCGTGACGCGGCCCAGGAGCGTGTCGGCGACCGCCTTCGGCTGCTCGACGATCTCCTTGAGCATGAAGTAGTCGTAGCCGTCCTTCTCCGCCGCGGAGGCGTCCCAGTCGACGTGGTACTCGCGCACGTCCACGGGGTTGCCGTCGTAGTCGGTGACGAGGACGGAGTCGGCGCGCAGCTCCACGACCTGGTCCTGGCCGAGCTCGACCGCCTCGCGGGTGTGGGCGATGAACGCCGCCACGTCGCTGGCCAGGAAGTTCTCACCCTCACCGCGGCCGACGACCAGCGGGGAGTTGCGGCGTGCCGCGACGACCAGCTCGGGGTCGTCGGTGGCGATCGCGACCAGGGTGAAGGCGCCCTCGAGGCGCTTGCACACGTCGCGCATGGCACCGGCGAGGTCACCGTCGCCGCGCTTGGCCAGCTGCGTGCTGAGCAGGTGGGAAGCGACCTCGGTGTCGGTCTCGGAGAGGAACTTGCAGCCCTGCTCCTCCAGCTCGAGGCGGAGGGACGCGAAGTTCTCGATGATGCCGTTGTGGACGACCGCGACGCGGTTCTCGTTGTCCAGGTGGGGGTGGGCGTTCACGTCGTTGGGCGCGCCGTGCGTCGCCCAGCGCGTGTGGCCGATCCCGGCGCCCTCACCGGAGACCGGGCGCTCCTCCAAAGCCTGGCGCAGATTGGCGAGCTTCCCCGCCCGCTTCTCCGAGCGCAGGGTCCCCTCGCCAAGCAAAGCGATACCCGCGGAGTCATATCCGCGGTACTCCAGCCTCGCGAGGCCGTCTACGACAACCTCTAGCGCCGGTTGCGGCCCGACGTAGCCAACGATTCCGCACATGGCCGCCAGCGTAGGCGAAAAGGTGCGCTGGATCGACCAACCAGTGGCCCATACCACTGGTTGTTTTCGCAGGTAACGGTATAGACCATTTGGTGTATGTGCGGTAGACCGCGCAGGTGGGGGGCCTACACCTGTCTCAGACTGGAACCGATTCCACCCGTCCGGACCCGGCCAAAAAACCTTCGAGGCCGCGCCGGTGAACGTGTGGTTTCGAGCACGTTCCAGTCCCAGCTTAGACAATGGGGGGACCACTTGCCCGGATCGGGGGAGGCCCTCGTCTAGTGTGGTCAACCGTGTCTCACCCGACGAAGAACGGCATCTCCTCGCCGTACGTGGAACTGGACCGTGCGGCCTGGGCCGCCCTCCGTGCCTCCACGCCCCTGTCTCTGACCGAGGCCGACCTCAGCGATCTGCGGGGTACCAACGACCCCACCTCCCTTGAGGAGGTGCGCGACATCTACCTGCCGCTGTCCCGGCTGCTCAACCTGTACGTGGGCGCCACCCAGCAGCGGCACGCCGCGGTGCGCGCCTTCCTCGGCGAGTCCGATCGGCCCTCGCCGTTCATCATCGGTGTGGCGGGCAGCGTGGCCGTGGGCAAGTCCACCACGGCCCGCCTGCTGCGCTCCCTGCTCGCCCAGTGGCCCAACCACCCGGACGTCGAGCTCGTCAGCACCGACAACTTCCTCTACCCGAACGCCGTCCTGCAGTCCCGAGGCCTCATGCGCCGCAAGGGCTTCCCGGAGAGCTACGACCGGCGGGCCCTGGTCAGGTTCGTCTCGGAGATGAAGGCCGGGGCGGAACGGCTGGATATCCCCGTCTACTCCCACCTCAACTACGACGTGGTGCCGGGCGAGCGCCAGACCGTCCACCGCCCCGACATCCTCATCGTCGAGGGCATCAACGTGCTCCAGCCCGCGACCGCCGGACGCCTGGCCGTGGCTGACTTCTTCGACTACTCCATCTACGTCGACGCCAAGGTCGAGAACGTCCGCAACTGGTACCTCGACCGGTTCAAGGAACTGCGCCGCACCGCTTTCTCGGACCCGCGTTCCTACTTCCACCACATGGCCACGACCGTCGCCGAGGACGACGCCCTGGAGTTCGCTGCCAACACCTGGCGCACCATCAACGAGGTCAACCTGGTGGAGAACATCCGCCCGACCAGGGGACGGGCGACCCTCGTGCTGTACAAGGGCGACGACCACCGCGTGAGCCGGGTGCGCCTTCGCAAGACCTGATCCCGGGCTGTATCCCGGGCTGTGTCCCGGGCTGTGTCCCGGGCTGTATCTCGAGCTGCGGTCGTGACGGTGGGCGATCAGGCGCAGTAGCGGGGCTCGGGTGGGTGCGGTGACCTGCTCGAAGGGGTCGTCCTTGCTCGTGCCCGTGCCCGTGCCCGTACTCGTGCCCGTGCCCGTGCCCGTGCCCGTGCCCGTGCCCGTGCCCGTGCCTTGCCCTGGCCTTGTGGCGGGGGTTCGCTCTCTGGGTTGGGGTTCCCTCCTTTCCCGCCGCTCGATTGTGGCCGTCTCCGCTACGCGCCTCAAGGTCGTCGCCATCGAGCGCTTCGCGCGTCATTGGCGCTCCACCTTGACCCGCTCCGCTACGACGGCAGGTTGGCGGCTATGGAAAAGAGGGGCTGGGTGGTTGAGGTCCATGCCGGGTCGGCCTGGCGGCCGATACCTGCCACTCCACCGGAGCGTTGACGGGTCGGGTGTCGCGGCCGGTCATGGTGTGCGGCGGACCCCGAACAGCGCGGCCTGCGGCCGGGTGGGCCCCTGCGCCGGAGCACACCGGTTGAGGGTGTCGCGGCCGGTCATGGTGTGCGGCGAACCCGTCGGGAGGAGGCCGGGGAGCCAGGGCATCGGGGCGTGGGGCGGTAGGGCCTTGGCGGGCGGGGTTAGCGCTCCTCAGGTGTGGGGGTGGGTGCGGAGGCTGGGTCGGGGTCCCCGTCCGGGTCCTTACCCTTTCCCTTGTTGGTACTTCCCCGGTTGCGGTGGGAGGGGCGGCCCT
>NZ_BAAHAR010000074.1:0-22579 GCF_054777395.1 Nocardiopsis oceani | reverse complement strand
CCTACTTCCTCCTCTGGTTCACGTTCAGGACACAACTTTCCCGATAGCCGCCAACCCGCCGTCGCAGCGAAGCGGGTCAAGGTGGAGCGCCAATGACGCGCGAAGCGCTCGATGGCGACGACCTTGACGCGCGCAGCGGAGACGGCCACCATCGGGCGGAGGGAAAGGAGGGAACCCCAGCCCGGAAGGCAACCCCCACCCCAAGAAGGGCACCCCAAACACCAGGGATGAGCCATCCTGATCTGACCCGGGACCACCGGAGCCGAAATACCGGACAATGATCACGGATAAACCAGGCCCGCTGGGATCCCGAAAAGCACATGGCCCCGCCAGCTGGAACCCAAGCGCAGGTTCGCAGCGGACGGGGCCTTATGCGTCTCAGAGCCGAACGGGGCTGCGGAAAGGGGCTTCGGCCCTAGACACCGGCTTCAGCGGCACGCCGTGCGACGCGCTCGGCCCGCAGGTCGCGGGCCTCGTCCGGGTCGAGTACCGGGGCGGCGGTGAGCAGCTGGCTGGTGTAGTCGCTCTGCGGGCTCTCGTACACCGTGTCGCTGTCGCCCATCTCCACGATCTCGCCCTTGCGCATGACCGCGACGCGGTCGCTGACCTGGCGGACCACGGCCAGGTCGTGGGCGACGAAGATGAAGGTCAGGCCGAAATCGTCCTGCAGCTCCGAGAGCAGGCGCAGGACCTGGTCCTGCGTGGACACGTCCAGGGCGGAGACCGGCTCGTCGCAGATGATGAGCTTGGGCTTGAGGATGAGCGCCCGGGCGATGGCGATGCGCTGGCGCTGGCCACCGGAGAAGGCGTGCGGAAACCGGTTGTAGTGGTTGGGCTCCAAGCCCACCCGCTCCAAGAGCTCCTGGACCTGGCTCCGGATCTTCTTCCCGTTCTTCTCGCCCTGGACCTTCAAGGCGGTACCGATGCTCTCCCCGATGGTCAGGCGCGGGTTCAGCGAGGAGTAGGGGTTCTGGAACACCATCTGCACGTCCTTGCGCAGGGGCCGGAGCTCCCGCTCGGCCATGTGCGTGATGTCCGTGCCCTCGAACTCCACGGTGCCCTCAGTGGGCTCCAGCAACCGCATGACCATGCGCGAGAGCGTGCTCTTTCCCGAGCCGGACTCACCGACGACACCGAGGGTCTCGCCCCGGTACAGGTCGAAGCTGACGCCCTTGACCGCCCAGAAGTCACTCGCACGGCCCCACAGGCCGCCCCGGACCTTGAAGCGCTGCGACACGTCCTGGACGCGCAGAAGCGGCTCCTCCCCCTCCCGGCCGGCGGGGGTGAAGGCCTGGAAGTCACCCGGCTCGGTGACGGCGCCGGTGCGCTTCTCCCGCTCGACGCGCTCGGCTCGGTCCTGGGCACGCCGCTCGGCACGCGACACCTCCACACGGGGCACCGCGGCCAGCAGCGCCTGGGTGTAGGGGTGCTCGGGTGCCGAGAGCACCTGGCGCACGTCACCGCGCTCCACCGCTTGGCCGTGCCGCATCACCACGACCTCGTCCACCGAGCCGGCCACCACGGCCAGGTCGTGCGAGACCAGGATCAACGCCATGTTGAGTTCACGGCGCAGCTCGTCCAGCAGGTCGAGGATGCGTGCCTGCACGGTGACATCCAGGGCTGTGGTCGGCTCGTCGGCGAGCAGGACCTTGGGGTCGCACATCAGACCCATCGCGATGACCACGCGCTGGCGCATGCCGCCGGAGAACTCGTGCGGGTAGGAGTTGACCCGCTTGGCGGCGTCGGGGATACCGACCCGGTCCAGGGCCTCGACCGCGCGCTTGCGCGCCTCGGCCTTGGAGGTCTTGGGGTGGTGGACCGTGTATGCCTCGACCAGCTGGTTGCCGATCGTGTACTGCGGGTGCAGCGACTGCATCGGGTCCTGGAAGACCATCGCGATGTCGTTGCCCCGCATCGAGCGCAGCTTCTTGTCGCTGGCGGTCACCACGTCCTGCCCGGCCACCTCGATGGCGCCGGTGATCTGGGCGCGACTGCCCCGGTGCAGGCCCATCAGGGCCATCGAGGTCACGCTCTTGCCCGAACCCGACTCACCGACGATGCCCAGGGCACCGCCCGCGGGCACCTCGAAGGAGAGGCCCTTCACCGCGTGGACGTCGCCGTCCAAGGTCGGGAAGGTCACCCGCAGGTCGTCCACGCGCACCACTGCGTCTGAGGCAGCGGATGCCGGTCCGGTCGAGGCCATGTCACTTTTCCTTCAGTAGAGCTGGTCTGGGGTCGCGCCGGTGGGCGCTACGCGGCGATCCGCACACGGGGGTCGACGACCGGGTAGAGCAGGTCGACGATCAGGTTGCAGACGACGACGAACACCGCGCCCAAGAGCGTGACGCCCAGGACGACGGGCAGGTCCTTCGCGATGATCGAGTCGATCGCGTAGGCGCCCACGCCGTTGAGGGAGAACACCTTCTCGGTGAGGATCGCGCCGCCCAGGACCATGCCGATGTCCAGACCCAGGATGGTGATGATCGGGGTCAGGGTGGGACGGAGGGCGTGCTTGAAGATCACTCTCCGCTCGCTCAACCCCTTGGCCCGAGCAGTGCGGATGTAGTCCTCGTTGAGGGTCTCCAGCATGCCCGCTCGGGTCTGTCGCGCGTACTGGGCGGCGTGCAGGAACGCCAGCGTCACCCAGGGCAGGAGCATGACCTGGAACCAGGACACCGGGTCCTCGGTGAACGGAACGTAGCGCGACACCGGGAACAGCCCCCACTGGTGGACCAGGAAGGAGAGGGCCAGCAGACCGGTGAAGTAGATCGGCAGGGACACCCCGATGAGGGCGGTACCCATGGCCAGGCGGTCGAAGAGGCTGCCCTTCTTGACCGCGGAGAGGACACCGACGGACACGCCGCCGACGACCCAGATCACCGCGGCGCCGATGCCGAGGGACAGGGTGACCGGGAGGCGTTCCAGGATCTGGGGCAGCACCGGTGTGTTCGTGGTGAAGGAGTAACCGAGGCACGGGGCCGCGCACTCCACGGTCTCGCGGCCGAAGGTGAACTGCTGGCCGACGAGGATGCCGCGCACGAACTCGTAGAACTGGACCGCGATGGGCTGGTCGAGGCCAAGGCGGTCCACGGTGGCGTCGAGCGCCTCCGGGGTGGGCGCCTGGCCCACGTACAACGTCGCCATGCCCTGCGGGGTGACGCCCGCCCACCGGGGCAGGACGTAGAAGATCCAGAAGGTCACCGCCGTGACGACGGCGAGAAGCAAGAGACCCGCCCCAAGGCGGCGAAGAATATAGTTCAGCATCGCGGTCGGCGGCGGGGCCCACGCAAGACCGTGGGCCCCGCCGCTTTCACCTGCCTTCTCGTACTAGTTCAGGCTGGCTTGGGAAACTAGTCCCGGTCCACGCCCAGCGGCATGAAGTCGTACATCATGTACGCGGGCTGGTAGTAGACGTTGGTGAGGTCGTCGTTGCGGTACAGCAGCGACTTGTCGAAGACCACCGGCATGATGACGGCGTTCTCCATGACGAGGGTGTCGATCCGCTCGTAGATGTCGGCGCGCTCGTCCGGGTCCTCGGTGCCCAGAGCCTGGCCCCACAGGTCGTTGACCTCGGGGTCGTCGAGCTCGGCGGTGTTGAAGTTGCCGGTCTCCATGATCGCGTCGCCGTGCGTGATCTTGTTGGCGAAGCCGAAGCCGGTCGGCCAGTCCGGGCCCCAGCCCGAGACGCTCATGCCGATGTCGTTCTCACGGACGTAGTCCTGCGAACCGGCGTACTGGCCGAAGAAGTCGGCGGTCGGGAACTGCTCGATGTTCACGTCGATGTCGACGCGGGCCAGGGACTCCTGGAGGGACTCGGCGGTCAGGACGTCCGTCTCGCTCTCGGCGCGGACGGCGATGGTGGTGCTGAAGCCGTCTTCCTCGCCGCACTCCTCGAGCTTGGTCTCAGCCGCCTCGAGGTCACCGTTGTCGTCCTCGGACGGGTAGAGGTCCGACTCGTTGTTGGCGCCCGGGATGGCCGGGGGCAGCAGGTTGGTGGCGATGTCGCCGCCGGGCTCGCCGCCCCAGGCGCGCCACATGCTGTCGCGGTCGGCCGCGTACATGATCGCCTGGCGGCAGGCCACGTCCTCGATGATCGGGGTGTGGATGTTCACGTAGCGCAGGGCGCCGGTGTACGGGTTGTCCAGGTTGCCCTGCTCGTTCTCGTCCTCAAGGAGGCGGGAGTGCATGGCCGGGCCGACACCGGTGCCGCGGGCGTCGACGTCGAGCTCACCGCTGACCAGGCGCTCGTCGATCTCGTCCTGGCCGACGCCGATCTCGAGCTCGATGCGGTCCGGCAGGGCCGGGCGCACGGCGTCGGTGTCGGGGTCCCAGTGCTCGTTGCGCTCGAGGTTCAGCTGCACGCCGGGCTCGTAGGAGCCGTCGAACTTGTACGGGCCGGAGGAGACGACGTTCTCCTGGTAGAGCTCACCGCGGTCGGCGTCCATCGGGACCGGGGCGGTCTGCACCTGGGTCAGGACGTTCGGGAACTCGGAGAAGGAATCGTTGAGGTGGAAGACCAGGGTGTAGTCGTCCGGGGTCTCGATGGAGTCGAAGCCCTCGAGCGGGTCCGCGCCCTCGTAGACGTCGTGCTCGTCCTGGTCCAGGTGGGCCGCGAAGTACTGCGGGCCCTGGGTGAAGACGCCGCCGTTGAAGTTGGACCGGGCGATACCGTACTTGATGTCCTCGGCCGTGATTTCCGTACCGTCCTCGTACTTGAGGCCCTCCTGGATCTCGACGGTCCACTCGGTGAAGTCATCGTTGGGCTCGGGGAGGTCCACGGCCATGTCGGGGATCAGCTCGGTGGCGGCCTCTCCCGGCTCCGGGTTGAAGGCCAGGAGCGTCCGCGCGTAGTAGCGCTGGAAGTTCCAGCTCCACCCGTAGTAGGTGTCGCCGGGGTCAGCGGAGTCGAAGTCTGCCTCGGTGGCGTACTTCAGCGTGCCGCCGGTCTCCTCGGACGGGTTGACGATCTCGGTGGAGCCGAGGTCGAAGGTGCCCTCCGAGTCGCCGCCGCCGGTGGTGGCGGCACCGCCGCAGGCGGACAGGAAGAGGGACGCCGTCGCGCCGAACGCGACGAAGCCGAGAGTGCGTTTCCGCAAGGGAACTACCTCTTTCGAACCGGGTGGTGGGGATGGTTTGGACCCAGCGGGTAGATCCACGTCCGCACAGGGTGGTGGTCGCCGCCCCGCACGAACGCGGGTCAGTCCGAGGTCCGGGGATCGAAGGCGTCTCGCAGTCCGTCGCCGAACAGGTTGAACGCCAGCACGGTGATGAAGATGGCCAGGCCCGGAAAGATGATGAAGTAGGGCGCCTGCTGGTAGAACGGCACCGCTTCGGCGAGCATCTTGCCCCAGCTGGGAGTGGGCGGGTTGATCCCGACACCCAAGAAGCTCAGGGCCGCCTCGAACAGGATGTTCGTGGGGATCAGGAGCGTGGAGTAGACGATGATCGGCGTGATCAGGTTCGGCAGGATCTCCTTGACGAGGATGTGCCGGTTGCTGGCGCCCAGGCTCTTGGCCGCTTCGACGAACTCCCGCTCGCGGAGCGCGAGGGTCTGTCCGCGGACGATGCGGGCGATGTAGGGCCAGTTGAAGAACCCGATGATGAAGACGATGACGCCGATTCTGAGCCCGTTGCCGGTGAGGCCGAGGACGCCTTCGGGGATGACGCCGACGAGGGCGATCGCGAAGAGCATCAGGGGGAAGGCCAGGAAGATGTCCATGGCCCGGCTGATGACGGTGTCGACCCAGCCGCCCATGTACCCGGCGATGATGCCGAGAACCGTGCCGAGGAAGACGCAGAGCAGCGTGGCCAGGAAGGCGACGAGCAGGGAGATCTGGGCACCGTAGAGGATACGGCTGAAGAGGTCGCGGCCCGTGGTCGGCTCGACGCCGAGCAGGTGCTCGCCGCTCATGCCGCCCCAGCGGTCGCTGCCCAGTTCGGGGTTGTCGGGGTCGACGTAGGGCATCCGGGAGCCCGGGTTGATCAGGTCCTGGTGGAACTGGGTGGGCGGGTGACCGAACCACTTGACCAGGAGGGGCGCGAAGAGCGCCGCAAGAATGAGCAGGACTACGACCACGCCGGAAACCATGGCGACCTTGTCGCGCCGCAGCCGTTGCCAGGCGATCTGGCGCAGGGAACGATTGTCGGCGTCGCTGCGACCCGGGGCCGACGCACCGTTGTCCGGGTCGACCGTTTCGGCCGCCCCAGGGGCATGCGAGGGCGCGCTCATCAGGCCACCACTCTCCACTCGTACGCTTCTGGCCGAGGGGACTGAACCCACGTGTGCGCCTTCCGGGGGATCACCCGCCCGAGTCTCACAGTGGGGCCGGTCGGTTCTCGACACTGGCTGGCGTGGGCGTTCGGCCGACGCAGCGGGAGGGTGACCCGTCACGTCGACGCTGGCACGCGGGGCGTCCACACCGAAGGAGAGGTTGGACACACACGCGGGCCATTCCGCCCGGGATGTTACACAGCGACTAATTTACTCGCCGATTGGGCGCCCGTCGTCCAAACCCTGGCCATGTGGCCGAATCGTAACGAAACCTAACATAAAACCCATATGGAGACTAAAGACCCAAACTTCGCATTCATCGGATGACGAGGGTTGAGCTGCGACGGAGGCGGGGTTTCAGCCCTCGACAACGATAGGGGAAGCCCTTCACCAGTTCGCCACCATTGAGCCTGGCTATGGCAAGTGCTATGAATCAGTACGTGTTGGCATAAATCCGCAGAGTGACCCACACCACCCATGAGGGCGGCCCCGCCGAAACGGGACCGCCCTCATGGCTCTTATTCGGTTCTTGGGGCTCGCTGTGGGGAAGCCGCCTACTCGATGCCGTGCTTGCGCAGCAGTGCCTCGATGTCGTCGAAGTTGTCGTCTCCGTCGCCCTTCTTGGCCTGCTTCGGCTGGGGCGCGTTCACCTGCCCTGCGGCGGGCTGCCCGGGCTCGGCCGCGGCGGGCGCACCCTCGGGCTGGGCCTTGTCCTGCGGCCTGGCGCCCGGCTTCACACCGATACCCCTGCTCTTCATGAAGCCCGAGGCCACGTACAGGACCACCATCAGTCCGGCCATCACCACACCGGCCCAGACCAACGGGTTGAACATGAGCCCCACCAGGATGCCGACGATGCCGACCACGGTCTGCCAGAGGATGTTCATCAACCCGAGCAATCCTGCGACCAGCGGCAACAGAGACCACGACACGCCACGGAGTCCGTAGGCCAGTCCCTTCCGGCGCCACACGAAGAAGGAGATGATCAGGCCGACGGCGGCCAGCGCGGCCCCCAGCGTGAGGCCGGTCGTCATAGTCAGAGTGTCAGGCATACGACCAGTCTCCCATCCCGCGCCCGGACTCACATCCGGCTCATCCCCTAGGTTGGCCCCTCGGGGTATCCGGGCACGAAGCTCCTCACTTCCACGCTACCCAGCGCGGCGCCGCGGTACCCGGAGCCCTCCGCGGTACTTCACGCTACCCAGCGCTGTTCGCACCAGAGCGCTCGGCGACCAACGACTCCAACCAGTCCAGGTCCACCCCCACCAGGCTGTCGCGGAAGACGACACCCTCGCGGGGCGGGATCTCCACGTGGTTGGGCACGGCGATCGTGACACAGCCGGCGTCCGCCGCGGAGGCCACCCCGACGACCGAGTCCTCGACGGCCACGCAGCGCTCCGGGTCCACGCCGAGACGCCTGGCGGCCCTGACGTAGGGGTCGGGGTCGGGCTTGTTCGCGGCCACCTCGTCACCGGCGACCGAGTCGACGAAGCTCGCCAACCCGATACCCGCGATCGCGGTCTCCACCAGCTCGCGCTCGGTGGAGGTGACCAGGGCGACCGGCACACCCGCGCCGGACAGCATCGAGACCAGCTCCTTGGCCCCGGGCCTTACCTCGGCCCCGCCCTCCAGCTTGCGCAGGAAGCGGGCGTAGAGGCGGTCGGCGACCTCACGCGGGGTGAGGTGGTCCGCCCCGGTCAGCTCGATGATGTACCGGCCGACCGGTTCCGCGGCGCTACCGACGTTGGCCTGGTGATCGTCGGCGGTCCACTCCCCGCCCAGCTCGGCGACCAGTTCGGCCTCGGCCTCCCCCCAGAGGTGCTCGCTCTCGATGAGGGTGCCGTCCATGTCCAGCAGCACTGCCTGGAGGCAGCGCTCCCCCGTCTCGGGGGTCTTGGGCAGTTCGGAACTCACAGTGCTCAATTCGCTCATCTCGACTCGTGGTGTGACTGGTGGTGTGACCGGTCCCCACAGCGGGAGGCCCCACCGGCGCCGGGCACCGGTGGGGCCTCCACGACCTCGGGGCTGGTCAGACGTTGAAGTATGTCGCCTCTGGGTGATGGATGACGATCGCGTCGGTGGCCTGTTCCGGAACAAGCTGGAACTCCTCGGACAACGACACCCCCACCCGCTCCGGCTCCAGCAGCCTCGTGATCTTGGCCCGGTCCTCCAGGTCGGGGCAGGCCCCGTAACCCAAGGAGAAGCGCGCCCCCCGGTAGCCGAGCTTGAAGAAGGCGTCCAGCTCGGCGGGGTCCTCACCCGCGAAGCCCAGCTCGGCGCGGACCCGGGTGTGCCAGTACTCGGCCAGGGCCTCGGTCAGCTGCACGGACAGCCCGTGCAGTTCGAGGTAGTCCCGGTAGGCGTTCTTCTCGAACAGCTCCGCGGTGGCCTGGCTGATCGCCGACCCCACCGTCACGACCTGGAAGGACACCACGTCCAGCTCCCCCGACTCCTTGGGCCGGAAGAAGTCGGACAGGCACAGGTGCCGGTCGCGGCGCTGGCGCGGGAAGCTGAAGCGGGTGCGTTCGGTCGTCTTGTCCTCGTCCAGCACCACCAGGTCGTCGCCCTCGCTGTAGCAAGGGTAGTGGCCGTGCACGACCGCGGCCTCCAAGAGGCCCTCGGTCTGGATCCGGTCCAGCCACATCCGCATGCGAGGGCGGCCTTCGGTCTCCACGAGCTCCTCGTAGCTGGGGCCATTGCCGCCGCGGGTGCCCTTGAGCCCCCACTGCCCCATGAAAATGGCGCGCTCGTCCAGGAAGGCGGTGTAGTCCGCCAGCGGGATGCCCTTGCTGATCCGGTCTCCCCAGAACGGCGGCTCCGGCACCCGGTTCGTGGTGGACACGTCGCTGCGTGCGGGCATGTCCTCGGGTTCGGTGACCTTGAGGGTGGCGCCCTTGCGGACCTTGCGCTGGCGCAGCTCGGGGAGTTCGGCACCCTCGTCGCCGCGCTTGACCGCCATGAAGGTGTCCATCAGACGCAGGCCTTCGAAGGCGTCCTTGGCGTAGCGCACGTGCCCGCCGAACATGTCGGCCAGGTCCTGCTCCACGTAGGAGCGGGTGAGCGCGGCACCGCCGAGGAGCACCGGGAAGCGCTCGGAGATGCCCCGCGTGTTCATCTCCTCGAGGTTCTCCTTCATGATCACCGTGGACTTGACCAGCAGGCCGGACATGCCGATCACGTCGGCCCTGTTGGTCTCCGCGGCGTCCAGGATCGCCGACACCGGCTGCTTGATACCGAGGTTGACGACCTCGTAGCCGTTGTTGGACAGGATGATGTCGACGAGGTTCTTGCCGATGTCGTGGACGTCGCCCTTGACGGTGGCGAGCACGATCCGGCCCTTGCCGTCGTCGTCGGCCTTCTCCATGTGCGGTTCGAGGTAGGCGACAGCGCCCTTCATCACCTCGGCGGACTTGAGGACGAACGGCAGCTGCATCTGGCCGGAGCCGAACAGCTCACCGACGGTCTTCATCCCCGCCAGCAGGGTGTCGTTGACGATCGCCAGGGCGGGACGCTCCAGGAGCGCCTCGTCCAGGTCCGCCTCGATGCCGGTCATCTCGCCGTCGATGATCCGCCGCTCGAGCCGGTCCCACAGCGGCAGGGCGGCCAGCTCCTCGGCCCGCGAGGCCTTCAACGCCTTGGCATCGACCCCCTGGAACATGTCGATGAACTCGGAGAGCGGGTCGTAGTCGCCCTCGCGGCGGTCGTAGATGAGGTCGAGGGCGATCTTGCGCTGATCCTCGGGGATCTGGTTCATCGGCACGATCTTGGAGGCGTGCACGATCGCCGAGTCCAGGCCCACCTGGACCGCCTCGTGCAGGAACACCGAGTTCAGCACGATCCGGGCGGCCGGGTTGACGCCGAAGGACAGGTTGGACAGCCCCAGGGTGGTCTGCACTTCCGGGTAGCGGGACTTGAGCTCGCGGATGGCCTCGAGCGTCTCGATACCGTCCTTGCGGGTCTCCTCCTGGCCTGTGGTGATGGGGAAGGTGAGGCAGTCGATGACGATGTCGCCGGTGTTCAATCCCCAGTCACCGGTGATCTCGTCGATGAGGCGGCTGGCCACCCGCACCTTCCACTCGGCGGTACGGGCCTGGCCCTCCTCGTCGATGCACAGGCCGACCACGGCGGCGCCGTGCTCGGAGACCAGCTCCATGATGCGGGTGAACCGGGAGTCGGGGCCGTCGCCGTCCTCGTAGTTGACCGAGTTGATCACCGCGCGGCCGCCCAGCTGCTCCAGGCCGGCCTTGAGGACCGGGGGCTCCGTGGAGTCCAGCATGATCGGCAGGGTGGAAGCGGTGGCGAAGCGGGAGGCGAGCTCGCGCATGTCGCGCTCACCGTCACGGCCCACATAGTCGACGTTGAGGTCCAGCACGTGGGCGCCGTCGCGGATCTGGTCGCGGGCGATCTCCACGCAGCTGTCCCAGTCCTCCGCGATCATGGCCTCGCGGAACTTCTTGGAACCGTTGGCGTTGGTGCGCTCACCGACCGCCAGGTAGCTGGCGTCCTGGCGGAAGGGGACGCTCTGGTACAGGGACGAGGCCGCGGCCTCGACCAGCGGGTTGCGGTTCTTGATGCCGCGTCCCTGCACCCGCTCGACGACCTGCCGCAGGTGCTCGGGGGTGGTACCGCAGCAGCCGCCGACCAGGCTGAGCCCGAACTCGGCGGTGAAGGTGTCGTGGGCGTCGGTCAGCTCCTCCGGGGAGAGGTTGTAGACCGCGCCGTTCGGCCCCAGCTCCGGCAGGCCGGCGTTGGGCATCACCGAGATGGGGATGGGCGAGTGGTGCGACAGGTAGCGCAGGTGCTCGCTCATCTCGGCGGGGCCGGTGGAGCAGTTGAGCCCGATGACGTCGATGCCCAGGGGGGCGAGGGAGGTGAGGGCGGCGCCGATCTCCGAACCCATGAGCATCGTGCCGTTGGTCTCGATACTGACCTGGGCGATGATCGGCACGTCCTTACCTCGTGCCTTACGGGCGCGCATGGCACCGACCACGGCCGACTTGACCTGGAGCAGGTCCTGGCACGTCTCGATCAGGATGGCGTCGGAGCCGCCGTCGATGAGGCCGAGCGTGCTCCGCTCGTAGTAGTCGCGCAGAAACGTGTAGGGGGCGTGGCCCAGGGTTGGAAGCCGAGTTCCGGGGCCCATCGACCCCAGAACGTAGCGGGGGTGGTCGGGGGTGGAGTAGGCGTCGGCGCTCTCGCGGGCGAGGCGGGCGCCGGCCTCGGCGATCTCGTAGGTGCGTTCCTCGATGCCGTACTCGAACAGGCCTCCGTAGTTGGCGGAGAAAGTGTTGGTCTCCACACAGTCGGAGCCGACCTCGAAAAAGGCAGCGTGGGTGTCGGCCACGATGTCGGGCCGAGTGAGGTTGAGGATGTCGTTGAGACCCTCGTGCCCTTCGAACTGGTCGAGGTCGAGATCGTGCGCTTGGAGCATGGTGCCCATCGCCCCGTCCGCCACGACCACTCGCTGGGACAGTGCATCACGGAAAGTCCGTCGATCTCTCATGTTCAGCAACTCTAGTGTCGAGGCACCGCGTCGGCCCAGTGGTCCCCGGTGAAACCTGGCACTGGGGCGACCCACGGCGCGGAGCGGGGTGGGGCGTCCGGGGACGGCGGTGTCCTGGTCAGTCGCTGTTTGAGAGGTTACCTCATCGGCAGTTTCGGAATTTGAGATCCGTGTCCCAAAAAGACTGAGATCGCCTCAGGAAGCGGTTCGCGCATCACGGTTTCCCGGGAAGTGCGGCAGCCCATAGGGTGGTGGGCGTCCACGTCCAGGAAGGGGCCGCCCATGATCCAGCTCGACCGCGAGCTCGTCGAGCCTGTCATGGTGGCGGCGTTCGAAGGATGGAACGACGCCGGTGAGGCAGCGAGCCTCACTGTGGAGCACCTGTCCGAGAAGTGGGGCGCCACCGAGCTGTGCGCCCTGGCTCCGGACGACTACTACGACTTCCAGGTCACCCGGCCGCGCATGTCCGTGGTCGAAGGGCGGCTGACGGAGATGGAGTGGCCCACCACCCGTGTCCGGGTGGCGCGGCCGCCCGGCTCCCGCCACGATGTCGTCCTGGTGACCGGCCCCGAGCCGAACATGCGCTGGCGTTCCTACACCGCCGACGTGCTCGCGATCGCCCGTGAACTGGGTGTCCAGCGCGCGGTGATCCTGGGCTCACTGCTCGCCGACGCGCCGCACACCAGGCCGATCCCGGTGACGGGCATGGCCTCGCCTCTGGAGCTCGGCACACGGCACGGGCTGGATCCCTCCACCTACTCAGGGCCCACCGGCATCGTGGGTGTCGTGCACGACACCTTCAGCTCCGTGGGGCTGGAGACGGTGTCGCTGTGGGCGGCCATCCCGCACTACGTGGCCCAGCCGCCGTGCCCCAAGGCGACGCTGGCGCTACTGAGCTGGGTCCAGGACTTCGTGGGGGCCGATGTCCCGATGGGCGACCTGCCCGAGGAGTCGGTGTCGTGGGAGTCCAGCGTCAACGAGCTCACCGCAGAGGACGAGGACATCGCCGACTACGTCCGCGGCCTGGAAGAGGCGAAGGACACAGTGGAACGTCCCGAGGCGACCGGAGACGCCATCGCCCAGGAGTTCGAGCGCTACCTGCGCCGCCGCGACGAGAGTTGAGCCCGCGCGTCGGACCCGGATCGGCGCTGCGAAAACCCGATCTTCGCGTTTCGTTATCTTCTCTTTATCACCCCGCGGGGTAAGTTGCGGGTGATGGCTCGCGGACCGGGATGAGGCGGACGGGGCGTTTCGTCACCGCGCGGTACGGGGGTACGCGCGGGACGGCCCTGTAGGGCACGCCCATCCCGGGGCCGAGGACGACGTCCTTCCCGTCCGCGCGGGGTAGGGCCTGGGGGCCGCTTTGAAGATTGCTTTCGTCATCGCCAATGGCTACGCCATGGGCGGTACGATCCGTACCGTCTACAACCTCGCCCAGGGGTTGTCGGCGGACCACGACGTCGAGATCGTCAGCCTGGTCCGCAGACGGGAGAAGCCTTTCTTCCAGCCACCTGAAGGGGTCCGCCTCGTCCCACTGAGCGACGACACCGAAGACCCTGTCGTGAAGCGCCCCTCCAAGCGTGCACTCGATCGCTGGACCAGGCAGGCGGAGTGGATCATTCCCCATGCCGAGCGGCGCAGGAACCAGAACTTCACGCCTGAGGCGGTCACCGGCCTGCGCCGGTACCTGCGCCGAACCAAGGCGGACGTGGTGATCGGGACCCGGCCCGGGATCAACCTGCTCATCGCAGCCTGGGCGCCGCCCCGCCTCCTCACCATCGGCCAGGAGCACCTCAACCTGGACGAGCACAAGAAGTCGGTGCGCAAGGCGATCGAGCAGTCCTACCCGCAGCTCGACGGGATGAGCGTGCTCACCGAAACCGACCGGTCCGCCTACCAGGAGCTGCTCGGAGCCTCCGACAACTGGCTGACCGCGCTGCCGAACCCGCTGGAACCGGGCGAGCCTCCCCGGTCCACGCTGGACAAGCCCATCATCGCCGCTGCGGGGCGCTTCTCCCCGGTGAAGCAGTACCCCCTGCTGTTGGAGGCCTTCAACCAAGTGGTGGCCGACCATCCCGAGTGGCGGCTGCACATCCACGGCGGCGGCGACAAGGACAAGGAGCTCCGCGACGCCGTGGAGAACCTGGGCCTGTCCGAACACGTGAGTTTGAAGGGCCGGACCACCGACATGCTGGGTGAGCTGTCCAAGGCCTCCCTGCTGGCTGTGAGCTCCCGGGTGGAAGGGTTCGGCATGACCATCATCGAGGCCTTCTCGGTGGGGGTGCCCGCGGTGAGTTTCGACTGCCCGCACGGACCGAGGGAGATCATCGACCACGGCCGCAACGGCCTCCTCGTCCCCGCACAGGACGTCAAGGCGCTCGGCGAGGCGATGTCGAAACTGGTGGAGGACCGCGAGGAACGGGTCCGGATGGGAAAGGAGGCGCTGACCGCCGCCTCCGCCTACCAGTTGGCGGACATCACCAAGCGCTGGGACGCGTTCCTCACCCAGCGCCGAGCAGCCACCCCGCGCCCCGGCCCGCTGGCCCGCCTGCGCGGCTGACGCGGCTGACGCGGCTGACGTGGCTGCGCAGTCTAGTCGCGTAGGTGCTGCCACTCCCCCGTGGCCAGGACGGCGGCCCAGGCTCCGGCGATCCGGGCCAGGCCTCGCCGGACCTCATCGACGACGGCCGGGGCCAGAGGCGACTCGACCTGCTCGGCCGGCTCCAGGCGCACGGTGACGCGCAGGCCGTCCAGGACCTTCTGAGCGCGTCCGAGGGCCTCGGGGTCGGGGTCCCGGTGCCGGTCGAGCAGGGCCCGGATGCCGTCGCGCAGGGTGACGGCCTCGTCGAGGTCGGCGAGGGTGATGGGGATGGCCCCTTCGGTGACGAGGCGGTGATCGCGCAGGAACTGGGCCAGGTCGGCGCGGTCGGTGAGGCGCCCACCGGTGGAGACGAAGTCCGCGATGAGTTCCGCCGCGGCGCTCAGCCGCGTGGGGGTACCGGTCGTAGTGGTGGTCATGGGCGCCATCACATCACGCCCCGCACCCCCGTGGTGGCGATTCGGCGAGGTCGTGGCCACAGGTGGTCACCGCAGATCGGGACAGAAATGGACGTACCTCAACTCCAGAACCAGGGCTCCCACCGCGAAAGAATCCGCGGAGAATTTTTGAACCGAACCGCGCCCCCATCCGTGTACCAGGTGACAGCGAAACGTCGGGCCGAGACGCAGCAGCCGCGGATTCTGGTCGCAGCCCGGTACAGGTTTGGAAAGGACGCGGAGCATGCGTGCGAAGAAGTTCTACCCCCTGGCCGCAGGAGCGCTCGGGTTGGCCCTGATCACCGGTTGCGGGGCCACCGACCCCTACGCCGCCGCCGACCCGCAGCAGGAGCAGCCCCCCGTAGAGAGCGAGAACGAGAACGAGGGCGGCGACGCCGTAGACAGCGTCCTGGACCTGGCCCTGCTGGGTCACGAGGCCCTCGGCGAGCTGGTCACCGACGCCGCCGGCCACACCCTGTACCGCTTCGACGAGGACACCCCCGACCAGCAGGCCTCGGAGTGCTACGACGACTGCACGGAGGACTGGATCCCGGTCGCCGCGGCCGAAGAGATGTCGATACCCGGCGGCGACGAGCGGTTGGACAGCTTCGACCGCGAGGACGGCATCGAACAGGTGACCCTGGGCGGGTGGCCGCTGTACCGGCACGCGGGCGACGCCGCCCCCGGCGACACCAACGGCGAGGGCGCGGGGGACGTCTGGCACGCCGCGAGCCCGTTGGGAACCAAGGCCGAGGACGAGGCCTGGACCGAGGGCTACTGCCCGCAGGGCTTCGAGGTGCGACAGGATCCCCAGCTGGGCGCAACCCTGGTCGATGACGAGGGCTTCACCCTGTACCGCTTCGAGGAGGACTCCGCGGACCCGCCCGAAGCGACCTGCTTCGACGACTGCGCCGAGGCCTGGCCCCCGGTCCTGGCGATGGACGAGTTCACCTTCCAAGAGGGCCTCGACGCCGCCCTGTTCGACGAGGTGGAGCGCGAGAACAGGCTGTCCCAGGTGACTCTGAACGGATGGGCGCTGTACCGCTTCGCCGAGGACGAGGTACCCGGCGACGTCAACGGCCACGGGGTGGACGACATCTGGTTCGCGGTCACCCCGACCGGTGAGATCGCCGGGGACAGCGACGATGCGGCCAACGACGACAACAACGACGGCGGCGGCGAAGGCACTGACGGCGGAACCAACTACGGCGGCGGCGAAGGCACTGACGGCGGAACCAACTACGGCGGCGGCGAAGGCACTGACGGCGGAACCAGCTACGGCGACGACAATGGCGATGACGGCGCCAACGGCGACTACTGAGCCCGTCCCGCCAAGGGGATTGCGCCCGGGACCCGAGTCCGCAAGGCTTGGGTCCCGGATTCCGCCGAGGGGGGAGGGACGGATGGCGCTGTGGGGCTCGCGCCATCGGCGCGGCGCCGAGGACGAGGCGCTGATCCGTTCGCTCTACAACGAGCACGGCGCGGCACTCCTCGCCTACGCCACCCGCCTCACCGGTGACCGGGCCGCCGCAGAGGACGTCGCTCAGGAGACCTTCATCCGGGCCTGGCGCAACCCCGACGTCCTGGCGAACTCCAGGGGCTCGGTGCGCGGCTGGCTGCTGACCGTGGCACGCAACATCGTCATCGACCGCGCCCGGGCGGTCCAGGCACGCCCCGCGGAGGTGGCCACCGCTGCCGACACCGAGCCGCCGCAGGACGACCACGCCGATTCCGTGGTGGACTCGATGGTGGTGATGGACGCGCTGGACAGCCTCTCCCCCGACCACCGTGCGGTCCTGGTCGAGGTGTATTTTCGCAGGCGCAGCGTGGCGGAGGCCGCCGAGGTACTCGGGGTACCGCCCGGGACGGTCAAATCGCGTTCCTACCACGCGCTTCAGGCGCTGCGCCGCCGTTTCGGCCGTCGCGCTCGGCAGGGGAAGGGGGTGGCCCGGTGACTTCAGGGGCCCATGACCCGGAGCTGTTGGGAGCCTATGCCCTGGGAACGCTGAACGCGCAGGAGGCCGCGGTGCTGGAGGCCCACCTGGCGGGCTGCGAGCCGTGCCGGGCGGAGCTGCGCGAGCTGAACAGCGTCCGCGACACCCTGGGCGAGCTGCCGCCGGAGGCCTTGCTGGACGGTCCCCCGCCGGAGGGGAGTGCGTCCCTGGTGCACGCCACCGTCGAGCAGGCGGGTGCCGAACGCGGGGTGCAGCGCCGCCGCCGTGCCCTGCGTCTAACTTTGGCCGCCGTCCTCGCCGGGGTGGTTCTCGTCGGGGTCGGCGGCCTCGCCGGACAGGTACTGGCACCCGCGGAGCCCCAGGAGGGCGAGGTGACCCAGCTGGCGGCGGGCACCGTGGTCGCGGCGCAGGAGGACCCGGACACCGGGGCGAGCGCGACGGTGCGTCTGGAGCCCGAGGACTCGGGGCTGCGGCTGGATTCGTTCATCACCGGCATCCCGGAAGGTGAGGAGTGCGAGGTGGTCGTCCTCACCGAGGACGGCCGTGCCGAGATCGCCGCCACCTGGACGGTCACTGCCGAGGCTGCGGCCGAGGGCAGCCGTCCCGACGGGTTCGCCGGTGTCGTCCCGCAGGACGTGGCTTCGGTGGTGGTGCGCAACACGGCCGACACGGAGTTCGTGACCCTGACGTTCTGACGGGCGTGGCTCCCGGACGGCCCCGGGCGGCGTGGCTACACTCGGGCCCGCCCCGGGGACCACGCCGTGGCCCGCTCCGGAGGAGTCCCCGCACCACCGCAGGAAGGTCGACGCGATGACGTCCATCCAGCCCCCGAAGGACCCGCTCCAGCGCGCGCTTTTCCGCGCTCCGATCTGGCTCTACCGGCTGGGACTGGGCGGTGTGCTGGGGAGCCGGTTCGTACTGCTCACCCACCAGGGGCGGAGCACGGGCGAACCCCGCCAGGCGGTTCTGGAGGTCCTGGGCGGCAACCACACCACCGGGACGGTACTGGTGGCCTCAGGCTTCGGTGACCGCTCGCAGTGGTTCCGCAACATCGTCCGCCAGCCCCGAGTGCTGTTCCAGGTCGGGAACCGGCGCCGCCGGGGCACCGCCGTTCCGCTGTCACCCGAGGAGTCCGGGCGGGTTCTGGCCCACTACGCGCAGAAGTATCCGGCGGCGGCCAACACCCTGATGCGGGGCCTCGGCCACGACGTCGACGGCGGAACCGAGGACTACGAACGGATCGGCGCGGACCCGGTCAACGGGATCCCCGTCGTGCGACTGACCCCGGTCGGCGTTCCGGGGCCGCGGTTCCCCGAATCCTAGGCTGCAGATCCCGGGCGGCGGCACCGCAGGCCGCGGCTCCCGGAACCAGGGGGCACGGCTTCCCCGCGCTTAGAGCTTGACACCCAGGAGGGTGTCGACGGTGGTGCGCACCAGGCCGGGCGCACGGGTGTCGGAGCCGCCCTCGGACAGCGCGGCATCGGCCCAGGCGTCCACGGCCGCCAGCGCGGCGGGCGAGTCCAGGTCCTCTGCGAGCGCGGCGCGCACCTGAGCCAGCACGGGGGCGGCGTCCGGGCCGGAGTCCAGCGCGACGGCGGCACGCCAGCGCTCGGCGCGCTCGGTGGCCGCGGGCAGCTCGGCGTCGGTCCAGTCCCAGGGCGCGCGGTAGTGGTGGCGCAGCATGGCCAGGCGGATGACGGCCGGGTCAACGCCCTCCTCGCGCAGTTTGGAGACGAAGACGAGGTTGCCCACGGACTTCGACATCTTCTCGCCGTTCAGGCCGACCATGCCCACGTGCAGGTGGTTGTGGGCGTTGGGCCGACCGGTGGCACACCGGGTCTCGGCCGCGCCCATCTCGTGGTGGGGGAAGATCAGGTCGCTGCCGCCGCCGTTGAGGTCGAAGGAGGCGCCGAGCCGGTCCAGGGCGATGGCGCTGCACTCGATGTGCCAGCCGGGGCGGCCACGGCCGAGTGGGCTGTCCCAGGAGGGCTCGCCGGGGCGCTCGGCCTTCCACAGGAGCCAGTCGAGCGGGTCCTTCTTGTCGGCGCGCTCGGGGTCGCCGCCGCGCTGCCCGAACAGGCCGAGCATCTCCTCGCGACTGAGATTGCTGATGTCACCGAACTTGGGCGCCGCGGCGGCGGAGAAGTAGAGGTCACCGTCGAGTTCGTAGGCGGCCCCGGTCTCACTGATGCGGGAGGCGAGTTCGCTGATGAGGTCGACCGACTCCACGACACCGACGAAGGAGCGCGGGGGGATGATCGACAGGGCGGCCATGTCTTCGCGGAAGACGTCGATCTCGCGGTGGGCGAGGTCGCGCCAGTCGACGCCCGTGGCCTCGGCCCGCTCCAGGAGCGGGTCATCGATGTCCGTGGTGTTCTGGACGTAGTTGACGTCGTGTCCGGCGTCCCGCCACACCCGGTTGACCAAGTCGAAGGTCAGGTAGGTGAAGGCGTGCCCGAGGTGGGCGGCGTCGTAGGGGGTGATCCCGCAGGCGTACATCCCCGCGGTGGGGCCCGGCGTCGTCGTCCGTATCCGCCCGGTGGCGGTGTCGTGGATACGGAGGGGGCCGCCGGTACCCGGCAGGGGGACGATGTCAGGCGCAGACCATGAACGCATACCGGGAAGCCTATCCGCACGTGCACCGGGCAAACGCACCGATACCGGGTGCCGGGCGGGGTGATCATCACCCCAGGTCGGGTGGGAATACACGCGGGGTTCGCGCTAGCGGCCGGTTAGCGCTCCTGGGGGGCCACGTTGATCCACACGCGGCCGATGAGGAACGCGCTCAGCAACGCGACCACACCGCACACCGCGGCCATGAACTCGTTTCCCAGCCGCCAGTGGAGGAGCGCGCCGCTGAAGGAGACAACATAAAGCAGCCAGTACGCCCCGGGTTCGATGAGGTTGCCGTTCCGGCCCGACATGGTGCCCCCTGCTGTGTACGCGTGCACCTCACGCGCTTACGACGGCGTTTGCGACGTCTCCCTCAGAGACGCCGCTGTCACTCGGGGGGTTTACTCACTGGTTCGGTTCGTGATGCACCCGACAGCGGGTTTTCGTACGCGCGCACCCACCCTAAGCAGGTACGACGCAGTCGAAGGCACGGACACACCGCTGGTGCACGCTCGGTGAGCACATACCCTGCTGCGCTTCGCCCCAGGGGCACTGTCACGGCGCTCGCATCAGTCGGTAGCCAAACCCGGTCAACCTCCCGCTGTCCGATCTGTGCGATCCAGCCGAGCCTTCCGGGCTGGGGTGGGGTGGGGTGGGGGTGCGTGCTGGGGTGGGGGTGCGTGCTGGGGTGGGTGTTTGAGGGATATTTGTGGGCGGGGGTTTCTTTCCGGTGCGGGTTTCCCCGTTTCCTGCCGCCCGATGGTGGCCGTCTCCGCTGCGCGCGTCAAGGTCGTCGCCGTCGAAGCGCTGGCGCGCTATCGGAGGCGCTCCACCTTGACCCGCTTCGCTGCGACGGCGGGTTGGCGGCTATCAGGAAACGGGGGACGTGTGGTCGGGGAGGCGATGGCCCCTTCGGGGCCCGAAGGGGCCAACGGCACAAGCACGGCCTAGCGGCCGTCACCGGCCACTCCGCCGGAGCGTTGACGGTTGGGGGTGTCGCGGCCGGTCATTCTCTGTTGCGAACTGCCCCGGCCTTCGGCCGGGTGCGCCACTGCGCCGGCGCTGAACGACTGGCGGTGTCGCGGCCGGTCAATGTGCGCAGCGAACCCCCTGCTAGAAGCAAGAACAGGGGTGGGAGTACTTCTAGGGCAAGGTCTCACCCCCACCTCTGTGGTGGCGAGGACTCAAGGCTGGGAGGGTCGGGTTCTGGCCATGCGGGGGTAGAGACCCGGCGCAGGCGGGTGGGAGCTCTTGATGGGGGTGGCCGGTTACGGGTGCGGGTGTGGGGCTGGATCCCCATCCGGGTCCCCACCCCGGTTTCCGGTGCGGCCCCGGTTGCGCCCCGACCACATCCGGCGGTCCTTGCGCACCGCCCACCGGTGCTTGATCTGGTTATGGGTCGCGCACAGCGGCTGGATGTTGGCGGCACTGGTGGTGCCGCCCTGCCAGAACTCCACGATGTGATCAGCCTGAGTCCAGGGCAACGGTACCTCGCACCCGTACTGCCAGGCGCAGCTGGTGTGGCCGTGGAAGGCGGCCGCCCGGATCTTGGGCGGCGCCAACCGGCACGAGCGACCCACATCCAGCACCTGCCCGCTCTTCTGCTCCACCACCAGGCGGCGCACCCAGCTTTGGCCGATCAACTCGCGCACCACCGAGATGGGCACGACCTGCCCGGTCTCCGTGGTGGCCGGACCAGCGTCCTCGGCTTCCTCGTCCCCGGCCAGGGAGGTGGCGGGCACGGTGATGTTGATCAACGCCGTGGCCGTGGTGGGGGTTTCGCATCCCTGGTGGGACTGGGCGAAGCCCAGGGCGGCCATGAGGGCGTCGTAGGTGCGCTCGTACTTGGAGAGCCCGTCTTCGGGGTGGAAGGGCACCTGGTAGTTGTCCAAGGCGACCTGGATCCGCAGGGCGTCGGCGGGTGAGCCCCACATCTGGAAGAGGAAGGTTTTGTCGAAGGTGGTGACCAGTTGGGCGCCCCGGGCGGCGTGGGCGGCCGCGTGGTCCTTTTCCACCTTGTTCGGGTTGAGTCGCAGGCACAGCTGGTGGGCGAAGTGGGTGATCTGGCCCACCGACATGTTCGGGCGCGACTCCTTGAAGTCCAGGATTCCGCATTCCATTTTAGCGCGGAACAGCTCCGGGTCGGGGTGGTCGCCCTTTTCCCTTTTCTCCACCCCGGCCTCGGCGCCCTTGATCACCGCAGCGGCCTCACCCACCGACAGGGCCCCGGAGTGCAACGCCTCCAGAGTGGGGGCCATTTCCTGACGGAACTGCGCCCGCCCGATCAGAGCCAGGTCGTTGGCCTGGGCGGCCGCGATCCCGAAGGCGTGGCGCAGCCACGCCTCCAGATTCCTCTGTCCGCCCTGTTCCAACAGCTGGCCGGTGGCCTCCAGTTGGGCCAGCCGTGCGGCCATGGAGACTTTGATCTGGTCGAGCTGTTCCCACACGCGGGTGGCCTGGTCCAGCACCTCGCCCGCCGCTCCCGGGGGCACGTCGCGGTCGAAGAACACGGTGGTCTCGTCCCGAGCAGCGACCACCGCGGTATCCACCGGGGTGTGCCCGGTGGGGGTGGGTGCTTCAGGAGAGATCGTCATTCTTCTATTGTAAGCGAAAGGGCCGAACAAAGGAAGTATTATCGCTGGCTTGTGCTGAATGCATGACTTTCGTCAGGGGTGCCCCCTGACTTTCTTCGGGCTCCCAGTTCAGGCCACCTGGTGTGGTGTTTATGTCCATCTGGAATTCCAGGGCGCTCATAGGGGATGATCTTGCCCCTGTCTCCACTCTCGACGGTCGAGGGTGGAGCTGGGGGCAAGATCATCGGGGAAAAAGGCCGCCCGTTGCGGTTCGCAGCAGAGAATGACCGGCCGCGACACCGCCAACCGTTCCGCTCCGGCGCAGGGGCAGGCATCGGCCCCCAGGCCGAGGGGTTCGCCGCACACATTGACCGGCCGCGACACCGCCAGGCGTCAACGCTCCGGCGAAGTGGCCGTTGACGGCCGCCAGGCCGTGCTTGTGCTGTAGGGGCCCTTAGGGCCCATCGGGCCCTCCGGGCCCGTCGCCTCCCCGACCACACGTCCCCCGTTCCTGATAGCCGCCAACCCGCCGTCGTAGCGAAGCGGGTCAAGGTGGAGCGCCTGCGATAGCGCGCCAGCGCTTCGACGGCGACGACCTTGACGCGCGCAGCGGAGACGGCCACCATCG
>NZ_BAAHAR010000073.1:0-23694 GCF_054777395.1 Nocardiopsis oceani | reverse complement strand
CAGGCGTCTTCATTCCGCGTTGGGATACAACACGCCCGCGGAGATTTACGCGGCGCATCAGGAGATGCGACTGGCCGCGTGAGACAGGCGGTTCAAAGCCTGTCCGGAAACAGCAGGGCCCCTCAGGGCACTGAAGTCGGCGCGCCGGGCCCGCACCCGCCCGGTCACCCTCGACAGGGCCCGCTTGGTCTTGGCCCGGTTCGCCGACCCCTTGCGGCGTCGGGCCAACTGGCGGCGCAGGCGGCGTTCCCGCTCGGTCTCTTTCGGCGTTTGGAAGGTGCGGTCGAACAGGTCGCCCTCGGAGGTGGCCACCGCTACCGCCACGCCGCGGTCCACCCCCACCGCCGAATCGGGCACCGCATGCGAGGTCGGCGTGAGTTCGCCGTCTTCGCAGAGCAGGGACACGTACCAGTGCGCGCCGTCGCGGCGCACGGTGGCGGAACGGACCGTGCCCTTGGGCGGGCGCGACCAGCGGAAGCGCACCCACCCGAGTTTGGGCAGTCTCACCTGCCCCCATTTTCGGCCCAGACGCTGAACGGTGATGAGGGGCCCGTCGGGGAAGCGGAAGGACGGTTTCCAGTGGTGTTTGGGCCGGAAGTTGACGTTGAAGGTGCCGTGCTGGGTGCAGGCCCGGTCCAGGTCTTTGAGGGTCTGCTGCAGGATGTGCGAGGGGGCGGCCTTGAGCCAGCTTTCCTCGGTCTTGGCCTGGGCCAGCTGTGTGGCTTGGAGGTGGTAGCCGCAGTAGGGGGCGGCGTAGCCGCGTTTCCATCGGTCCATGATGTGGCGGCGCTGGTCTAGGGCGGTGTTCCACACCGCGCGGCAGATGTCGCCGTACTCGGCGCACTGGCGGGCTTGGGCGTCGGTGAGCGCCAGCCGGTACCGGAATCCCGTCAGCACAGCACACACACCTCCCCCGTCGATCCTGGAGAGGACCGTAGCCCGAGGATGTGACATTTCTAGGTGGGGGCGGCTATCCCCGCCCTGAAGGGACGGGGTCTGCACCGCCAAAAACCTGATCAACCTGCCGGTCGGGGCGGTGGCGCTGCTGCTGGGCCTGCGCGTGCTGCGCCCGGACGCCATGCGCCGCGGCGGGGCGGGTTTCGACTGGGCGGGCGCGGTACTGGTCGCCGCAGCGCTGCTCCTGGTCAATCTCGGGCTCACCGCGGCCCAGGACGGCGGTTCGTGGTGGGTCGCGGTGTGGTCCGCGGCCGCGGTCGTGCTCTGTGCCGGGTACGTGCTTTACCAGCGCTGGGCGGCGGAGCCGGTGCTGGACCTGGCCCTGTTCCGGGTACGGCCCTTCCTCGGGGTGAGTCTCTTGGGGGTGCTGACCCGGGTCGGCCTGACCGGCGGCACCGTGTACTTCATCCTCTACCTCCAGGACGGGCACGGGCTCGGCCCGCTGGAGACCGGTCTGCTGGTGCTGCCCGTCGGGGTGGGCACCGTCCTCGGCGCGCTGGCGGCGGGACGGGCCCAGTCCCGTTTCCCCGCCGGGACCGTTCTGGCCTTCGGGTTCGTCTTCCTCACCGCGGGCGGGGCACTGTTCGCGTGGCAGGCGTGGAACGTGCACGACCCGCTCTGGTACCTGCCGACCATGGCCCTCTGGGGCCTGGCCAACGGCGTGGTCAACGCGCCCCTGATGGCGGTGGCCACCACGGTCGTGCCCGCCCACCGGGTGGGCATGGCCACGGGTGTGGTCAACAGCAGCTTCCCGCTGGGCGCGGCGGTGGGCACGCTGGGCCTGGGCGCGGCGTTCACCGCGGCGCTCCCGGCGGAGGACGGCGCCGGGGCCACCGTCGCGGCGCTGGGCCGGGCCACCGGAGCGGTGTACGGGGTCGTCGCCGCTGCCTGCCTGGTCGGGGTGTTCGTCGCCCTGTTCCTGGTCCGTGCGGGGAGCGGGAACAGGGCGGACTCGGCCCGGGTCAGTTGACCGCGACCTCGGTACCGCCGGTCATGCGCAGCAGCTCGGGGTAGTCGGTGGGGAAGATGGTGTTCGGCGTCCCGCCCGCCGCCCACAGCCGCGGGTAGTCGGCCAGGGCGGGGTCCACCGCGGTCTCCACCGGTGCCGGGTGGCCCAGCGGCGCGACCCCGCCGATGGCTTGGCCCGTGGCCGCCCGGACCTCCTCCGGCTTGGCGCGCCTGATCTTCGCCTTGCCGAGGCGGTCGGCCAGCACGGCGACGTCCACCTTGTGGCGTCCGCTGGTCATCACCAGCAGCGGCTGCTCGTCGGCCATGAACACCAGGCTGTTGGCGATGGCCCCGACCTCGCACTCCAGTGCCTCGGCGGCCTCCGCGGCGGTCCGGGTGGAGGCGGGCAGTTCGCGCACCCGGCCTTCCATTCCGAGTTCGCGCAGGGCCGCCACCACCAGGCGGCTGCGCTCGGGCAGGTCCTTGACCTCGTCCATGGGTGTTCCTCTCCGGTCCGGTTTCCAGCCGCAGGTTACGCGCCCGCCCTCCGCCCGCGCGAAATCGGGTGTCGTCCCGGGGCGTCCGTGGGGGAGGATTCGCGGATGGAACGGTTGACCCCGCGCCTGCGGTTGAGCCCGATCGGCCCCGATGACGGCGATGACCTGTGGTTCCTGCACCGGGATCCGGGCATCGCCCGCTGGTTCGCGGGCACGGGGACCCGCGAAGGCGCCCGCGTGCAGGCCGCGGACATGGGTCGGCAATGGCGTGAGCACGGTGTGCACAAGTGGCTCGCCCGGCGGCGCTCGGACGGTGCCTTGGTAGGCCGGGGCGGATGCTCTTGGACCGAACTGTCGGGTACCCCGTGCCTGGAACTGGGCTGGGCGCTGCGCGAAGAATACTGGGGCAACGGCTACGCGACCGAGATCGGCCGTGCCGGGTTGGAACTGGCCTTCGAGGGCCTGGGCGCCGACCGGGTGGTGTCCTTCACCGAGGCGCACAACCGGCGTTCGCGCGCGGTCATGGAGCGGTTGGGACTGTCCTTCGTGGGCACGTTCGTCCGCCCCGGCCTCGCTGAGGACTCGGGGGAGGAGGTCGACCACGCCGTCTTCGCCCTCTATGAGGCCCGTGCCTGACGTGGGACGACCTCAGTCCCGGATGAGGTGGCCGTCGAATCCCGCTTCCACCAGGTACGCGTACGCCTCGCGGACGTGGCCGGGGACCTCTTGGGGGACGGCGAAGCCGCGGGCCGGGTACTCCATCACGCGCTGCAGGTCGCCGACCATCGTGTCCACGACCAGCCGGTCGTTGCCGATCGTTCCGAGGTAGTCGTCGAACCCGATCCCGGCCGAGGCGCACACCGTATCCGCCTCGGGCCACAGAGCCCTGGTGGTGGCGTGGGCGCGGCGCTCCATGTACGGCTTGCTGACCAGCATCACGGTGCGCCGCGCGACACCCTCGCGTTCGAGTAGCGCCCGGGCCAGGCGGATGTTCTCGCCCGTGTTGGTGGCCTCGGGCTCCACCAGGATCGCCGTATCGGGAACGCCCAGGTCCAGCGCGTGTTCGCGGTAGTGCACGGCCTCGCCGCGGGGGAACCGGGCCAGGGTCGAGGGGCTGTTCCCGCCGGTGATCACCATGCGGGGGAAGAGACCGCGCCGGTACAGGTCGGCGGCGCACGCGGGGACCCCCGGGTCGTGGCTGCCCAGCACCACCGCGACGTCGCACAGGCGCGGCCGCTGGCCCATGTGCTGGTAGTCCCAGACGGCCCGGGCCCGCCGCCGGACCTCTTCGGTCAGTTCCAACTCCACACCCTTCCGCGCGGGGTCTCTCCCACCGGGTATCGGCCTCTCACTCCAGGAAGCGGAGGACGACCTGCATGACTGCGGCGGGCCGCTCCTGCCCTTCGATCGCCATGCGGCCGTCCACCACGACCTGCACCCCGCCCGACACGTCGGTGACCTCGGCCAGGGTCGCGGCGAGGCGGACCCGAGAGCCTACCGGGACCGGTGCGATGAAGCGGACCTTGTTCAGGCCGTAGTTCACCTTGACCGAGACCCCTTCGATGACGAGGACCTCGCTGAACAAGGGGATGAACAGCGCCAGGGTGAGGTAGCCGTGGGCGATGGCGCCGCCGAAGGGACTGTCCTTGGCGCGTTCGGGGTCGACGTGGATCCACTGGTGGTCGTCGGTGGCGTCGGCGAAGGTGTTGACCCGCTCCTGTGCGACCTCCATCCAGGAGCTGTGGCCCAGGTCCTTGCCGGCGGCGGCGCGTAGTTCGTCGAGTCCGTTGACGGTGGTGGGCATGGGGGTCTCCGATCGTGGTGGCGGGGTTAGGAACTGTCGCGCAGACGGTGTTTGAGGAGCTTCCCGGAGGCGTTGCGGGGAAGCTCCCGGATGAGGGCGAAGGACTTGGGGACCTTGTAGCCGGCCAGGTGCGCGCGGCAGTGCGCGCTCAGGTCCGCCGCCGTGCTGTGCGACCCCTCGGCCGCGACCACGTAGGCGTGGCCCACCTCGCCCCAGGTCCGGTCGGGGACCCCGACCACGGCGCAGTCGCTGACGGCGGGGTGGGCGTGCAGGACGTTCTCCACCTCGGCCGGGTAGACGTTCTCCCCGCCGGAGATGAACATGTCCTTGATCCGGTCGACGATGCGGACGAAACCCTCGTCGTCGGTCACCCCCACGTCCCCGCTGTGGAACCAGCCGTCGGTGTGCACGGCGGCGGTGCTGTCCGCCTGCCCCCAGTACCCGTGCATGACGTTGGGCCCGTGCACCACGATCTCCCCGGGTTCACCCGGCTCGACCGGTGTCATGTCGGGGCGCACCACCCGGGCGTCGGTGAAGAAGCTGGGACGGCCTGCGGTGCCGGCCTTGCGCTCGGCGTCGGCCTCGCCGAGGAAGAGCACTCCGGGAGCGGCCTCGGTCATGCCGTAGCCCTGCAGGAAAGTCAGGCCGCGCTTCTGGTAGGTGGCGATGGTGCTCTCCGGGACCGGGGCCCCGCCCGCCTCCAGCATCCGGACCGACGACAGGTCGGCGTCGGCCCAGCGCGGCGACCCCGACAGCGCGTTGAACATCGCGGGGACGCCGAACATCCAGGTGACCCGTTCCTGCTCGATGAGGTCGAAGGCCAGGTCGGGGTCGAACCGGGGGGCGATGACCAGTCGGCCGCCCTTGAGCAGGGTCGGCAGGCAGGTCATGTTCAACGCGGCGGTGTGGAACATCGGTGCCGTGACCAGGGTGACCTCGTCGGCGGTGAGGTCGACGTCGAGGAGGACGTTGACGCAGTTCCACGAGAGGTTGCCGTGGGTGAGCATGGCGCCCTTGGGCCTGCCGGTGGTCCCGGAGGTGTACATGATCATGCACGTGTCGTCCAGCTGGACGGGCTCGTCCCGCACCGCGGGGCTGGCGGCGGCGAGCCGTTGCTCGTAGTCGTCGGGGCCGTGCCCGGACACGGGCAATAGCTGGGGTACAGCCTCTCGGGAGTACAGTTCGGCGGCGGGGCCGGTGTGGTCGGCGCCGTGGACCAGGAGGCACGGCCTGCTGTCCCGGACGATGTGGTCCAGTTCGGGGACGGCCAGCCGGGTGTTGAGCGGGACCATGATCGCTCCGAGGCTGCCGCAGGCGAACAGCGTCTCCAGCAGTGACGGGTGATTGGTGCCCAGGTAGGCGACGCGGTCTCCGCTGCGGACCCCGAGCTCGTCGAGGACCGAGGCCAGGCGCAGGACGCGCTCGTGCAGTTCGGCGTAGGTGCGGGTGGTGTCCTCGTGGACCAGGGCGACCCGTTCGGGAGAGGTGCGGGCGCGCCGTGCGGTCCACGAACCGATTCCTTGGTTGCGCATCGGGCTATCCCTCCGCCACGTGGTGGAGGGATAGCAGGCGTACGGCGTTGTCCTTGAGGATCTTGGGGCGGACCTCGGGTTTGATGTCGAGCTTGTCGAAGTCGGCCAGCCAGCGGTCGGGGGACAGCACCGGGTAGTCGGAGCCGAAGAGGACCTTGTCCTGGAGCAGGCTGTTGGCGTAGCGGACGAGGAGCGGCGGGAAGTACTTGGGTGACCAGCCGGACAGGTCGATGTGCACCTCGGGTTTGTGCGTGGCCACCGACAGGGCTTCCTCCTGCCAAGGGAAGGAGGGGTGCGCCAGGATGATCGGCATCCCGGGGAAGTCGGCCGCCACGTCGTCCACGTGCAGGGGGTTGGAGTACTTGAGGCGTACACCGCCCCCGCCGGGTACCCCGGCGCCGATACCGGTCTGTCCGCTGTGGAAGAGGGCGACGGCCCCGCTCTCGCGGATCGCTTCGTAGAGGATGTAGGCCGAGCGGTCGTTGGGGAAGAACTCCTGCAGGTTGGGGTGGAACTTGAATCCCTTGACCCCGTAGTCGGCCACGAGGCGCCGGATCCTGCGGGCCCCGAGGGCGCCCTTGGCCGGGTCGATACTGGCGAAGGGGATGAGGGCGTCGGAGTGGGCGGCCGCCGCCTCGGCGACCTCCTCGTTGGGTACCGCGGGCAGCCCGGAGGTGGACTCGGTGTCCACGGGGAAGACCACGCACGCCATGCTCCGCTCGCGGTAGTGGGCGGCGATCTGGTCCAGGGTGGGTCTGCGCTCGCCCTCGACTCCGAAGTAGGTGCTGGACGCCTCGTGCAGGTCGTCGCCGAGCGCGTCTCCGCCGGTGGCGGAGACTTCGGCGTGGGTGTGCACGTCGATGGCGGTGATCCGGTCCAGGTCGATACCGCCCATCAGGCCTCACCCGCTGGCGGGGTCGGTGCGGGGATGCCGACGCTCTGCTCGTCGCGGCCCAGGGTGTGGGCCCACACTGAGCCGATCGCCTCGGCGCTCCAGCCGCCGTCGCGGTAGGCCACGGAGACCTCTTGGGGGTGAGACCAGAGGGAGAGTTTGTCGCCGCCGATGCCGACGCACTGGCCGGTCACGTGCGCGGACTCGTCCGAGGCGAGGTAGGCCACGAGTCCGGCAGCGTCTTCGGGGGTGCCGAAGCCCTCCGCCTGGCGCATCCACCCGGGCAGAGGTGCGCCCTCGTCCTGTGCGGCCGCCACGTGCGGGGCGAAGTCGGGGATGGTGGCGGTCATGGCGGTGGCGGCGACGGGGACGACGGCGTTGACGGTGATGCCGGCGCGGGCGCACTCCATCGACCAGGTGCGGACCATGGCGGCGATCCCGGCTTTGGCGGCGGCGTAGTTGGTCTGGCCGAAGTTGCCGCGCTGCCCTGCGGGGGAGGCGACCATGACCAGGCGCCCGCCTTCGCCGCGCTGGCGCATATGGGTCACGGCGGCGCGGGCACAGGTGAAGGTGCCGCGCAGGTGGACGTCGACGACGGTGTCGAACTCCTCGTCCGACATCTTCCACAGAACGCGGTCGCGCAGCACTCCCGCGTTGGTGACCAGGGTGTCCAGGCCGCCGAAGTGTGTGACAGCCGTGTTCACGAGGTCGTCCGCGACCTGGGAGGTGCCCACGGCTGCTTCGTGGGGGATGGCGGTGCCGGAGGTTTCGGTGATCTCGGCGGCCACCTTCGCCGCGGCCTCTCCGTCAGCGTCGTTGACCACGACCTGGGCGCCTCGCCGGGCCAGTTCGAGCGCGTAGGCCCGGCCGAGGCCGCGCCCTGCGCCGGTGACCAGTGCCGATTTTCCCGTGAGGTCCATCGGTGAACTCCGTTTCTGGAGGGAGGGGTTGGGGGGTAGGGGGCGATCGATGGAAGGGGGGTGGTGGTGCACGAACTTATGTGCAAATCTTGCAGCAGTCAAGAAAATGCACAATATGATGCGGTCGGATGCCCTGAGCAGCCCCGACTACCATTGGGCCAGGTAGAGGCAGGAATGGCGGAGCATATGGATGAGCCGACGCACGGGGCCGAAGCGGTGCGGGAACGGGACGGTGTTCGAGCACGACCGCAGTCGTTCATGCTGGCCTTCCTCGGCCGGTTCGTCCTGGGGAGGGGCATCCGGGTCTTCTCCGGCTCCTTCATCGACGTCCTCTCCCGCGTCGGCGTGTCCGAACAAGCGGTCCGCTCCACGCTGAGCAGGATGGCCCAGCGCGGCCTGCTGGACCGCGAACGCAAAGGCCGCCGCGTCTACTACGGGCTCACCCCCCGGTGCGTGGACATCCTCACCGAAGGTGAGAAGCGCATCTGGGACGCCGGGGTGGTCAACCTCGACGACGACGGCCTGTGGACCCTGCTGTCCTTCTCACTGCCGGAGGCCTGGCAGCGCCAGCGGCACGACCTGCGCACCCGACTGTCCTGGTCGGGTTTCGGTCCGCTGCGCAGCGGGCTGTGGATCGCCCCCTCGGTCGTGGACACCTCCGGCTTCGTCGCCGAACTCGACCTCGTCGACCACGTCCGGGTCTTCCACGCGCGCCTGGGTCCGCCGACCGAGGCCGGCCAGCTCGTCCACGAGGCCTACGACATCGCCGATCTGGAGCGCAGGTACCGGGACTTCCTCGCCCGGTGGGCGGCCACGAACCCGGTACCCGAGGCCCCCGACGAGCTGGCCCGGCTCCTCTACCTGGTGACGGAGTGGATGCGGCTGATCCGCGCGGACCCGCGCCTCCCGCTCGCCTACCTGTGCGAAGACTGGCCCGCGGTACCGGCCCAGGACCTGGTCAACGAATTGCACGAGACCTACCAGGAGACGGCGACCCAGCTCGTCGAGGAGATCATAGACGTCATTCCCGATTGAGCTCCTCTTCCCGCGCATCGCGGTGGCGGACGCTCCGGCGGCGTCGCCACCGCTCACGGACGGAGGGAACGATCCCGTGCGGGAGGAAGAGCACCGTGACCACCAGCAGCAGCCCGTAGACCGCGTACGAGAACACGCTCGGCGCGTAGTCGGGCATGCCGTCCATGGTCCCCAGCACGCCGAGGAAGTGGACCCCGACCGTCACGAGGGTGGTACCCACGACGGCACCCCACACGGATCCCAGCCCGCCGACCACCGCCATCACCACGTAGCTGATCGACATCGCCACCGGGAACATCCCCGGTGAGAGGAACCCGATGTAGAAGGCGTAGACACCGCCGGCTGCCCCGGCGAACGCGGCCGACAGGGCGAAGACGGTGAGCTTGTACCGCCCGACGGGGATCCCGGAGGAGGCGGCCGCGGTCTCGCTTGTGGCCAGCGCGCGCAGGGCCCGGCCCGGCCGGGAGTCCACCGTGTTGCGTGCCACCAGGATCACGACGGCGAGCACCGCAAGCGACAGGTACGCGTACCCGAGGTTGGTCGACACTTCCCACGGGCCCAACGAGAGCAGTGGGACGCCCTGCAGGCCCACGCTGCCACCGAGCGCGTCGGTCTGTGCCACGACCACCAGGAACATCAGGTGCACGGCGATGGTGGCGAAGGCCAGGTGGTGGCCGCGCAGGCGCAGCAGAGGCAGGCCCAGCAACAGGGCGATCCCGGCCGCCACCAGCGGAGCGAGGAACAGCCCCGCCAAGGTGGGCCACCCGTTCATGGAGACCATCGCCGCCGTGTAGCCGCCGACGGCGAAGAACACCGCCTGGCCCAGCGAGACCTGACCGGCGTACCCCATGAGCAGGGAGATACCGACAACCACGCACGCGCTGAGCGCCACCTGGACGTACACGGCCAGGCCGCCGCTGTCCAAGGCGAGCGGCGCCAAGAGGGCGGCCGCCGCGAGCAGCGCGAACCCCAGGTGGCGGGGCCACCGGCGCGGTGGGGAAGGCAGCACCGACTCTTCGGAACGGTCCGGAGCGGACACGGTCGCACTACTCACGCAGTCACCTCCTGGTGAACCGTGGGGCGTCGCGCCGCGTGCCAGACCATCACGGTGAGCATGACGACGAGCGCGACCATGGTCTGGTAGGCGGCATTGCCGTACCCGGCGACCAGTGCCTCGACGACACCGAGGAGGACGCCGCCGGCGAGCGCGATCATGGGCCGGGTCAGCCCGCCGAGGATCGCGGCCGCGAAACCGTGCACGATCAGTGACACATCCGAGTTGAACGACATCGGCCGCAGCGGTGTGAGCAGCACACCGGCGAGCCCGCCGAGGACACCTGCCAGCACGAAGGCGAACAGCGCCATGTGCGCCACCGGGATCCCCACCACCCGTGCCGCGTAGGGGTTGGTGGCGCAGGCAGTGAGCGCCTTGCCGAGGTAGGTGCGGGTCAGGAACAGCCACAGCAGGACGAACACCACCGCGGTGACCGCGATGACCAGCAGGTGGTGACGGCGTACCGGCACGCCCATAAGCGAGGTCATCCCGGACAGCCCCGCCGTGGAGCGCGGTGTGTCGCCGAACGCCGCTACCAGTACCGCGTAGGCGAGGAAGCTGATCGCCAGGGTGACGATGAGCGCGGTCATCGGGGAGGTGCCGCGCCGTCCCAGGGCCAGTGCCCAGGTGAATGCCCCGACCAGGCCGGCGACGGCCACCGCCGCCAGCTCGGCGACGCCGTGCCAGAGCCCGGCGCTGAGGAAGGCCGCCGCCGTCATCCCGCCGACCACGGCGAACATGCCCTGGGCGAAGTTGACGACTCCGGTGACCCGGTAGATGGTCACCAGCCCGCTGCCCACCAGCGCGAACCCGCAGCCGATGGCGATACCGCTGATCACGTGGTGGAGGAACTCGGTCACGACGCCACCCCCTCGCCCAGGTAGGCGCGGGCCACCACGGGGTCCTGCGCCAGGTCGGCGCTGGATCCCTCCGCGACCACGCGCCCTGCCTCCAGGACGTAGGCGCGCGAGCACACGTCCAAGGCCAATCGGGCATTCTGTTCGATCAGGAGCACGGCTGTTCCGCGCTCCGTGTTGAGGCCGACCAGGTGGCGCACCAGGTTCTGGACGATCTTGGGGGCCAGCCCGAGGGACAGCTCGTCCACGGCGATCACATCCGGCTGGGCCATCAGCGCCCGCCCGACCGCGACCATCTGCTGCTGTCCGCCGGACAGTGAACCCGCCCGGCGGCGGTGCAGCTCCCGAAGGTCGGGCAGGACCTCGTAGACGTGGGCGGGGTCGCGTTCACGCACCCGCCACGCGCCCAGCCGCAGGTTGTCCTCGACCGTGAGGTCTCCGAACAGCTGGCGGCCTTCGGGGACGTGGGCCAGCCTTCCCTTGACCTCGGCCCGGCCCGAGGCCGGACGCAGCACTCCGGACAGGGTGTCCACCAAGGTGGACTTTCCAGCGCCGTTGGGCCCGACCAGCGCGACCATCTCGCCCTCGCCCACGGAGAGCGAGATCCCGTCCAGGGCGGTGGCCGCTCCGTACCGGACCACCAGGTCCTCCAGGGCGATCACGCTGCGGCCCCTTCCTGCGTACCGAGGTAGGCGGAGACGACCCGGGGGTCCCGGCGCACCTCGTCGGGTGTTCCCTCGGCGATGACCCGCCCCAGGTCCAGGACGGTGATCCGGTCCGAGAGGCGGGCGACGAAGGACACGTCGTGTTCGATGAGCAGTGTTGTCTGGCCGGCCTCCCGGAGCTCCTCGACGATGACAGCGAGCCGTTCGCGCTCCTGCGCGCGCAGTCCGGAGGCGGGTTCGTCGAGCAGGAGGAGTTCCGGGTCCGCGCACAGCGCCCGGGCCAGCTGCATCGCGCGCTGCTGGCCGATGGGCAGGGACTCCGCGGGGGCGTCGGCCCGGTCGGACAGGCCGACCCGGTCCAGCGCCTCACGGGCGAGGGCACTGATCCGCCGTTCCGCGGCGTGGTGGGCGGGCAGGCGCAGGATCGCCGAGGTGAACCCGCAGCGCTCGCGCAGGTGCGCGCCGACCATCACGTTCTCCAGCACGCTCATGCCGGGGAAGATGCGTGCGCCCTGGAACACGATGGCTACGCCCCTGCGGGCGCGCCGGTGGGCGGACAGGCGGCCCAAGGACCGCCCGCCCAGCGCCACGGTGCCGCGGTCGGCGCGCAGGTGACCGCTGATCAGGTTGAAGATCGTGGACTTGCCCGCGCCGTTGGGGCCGATGATGCCCCGGGTCTCGCCGTCGGCGACGGTCAGGTCCACGTCCTGGACGGCGTGGACCCCTCCGAAGGACCGACTGAGACCGGCGATGTCCAGCTGGGGCACGGTCAGCCTCCGTAAGTGGCGTTGAGCTGTTCGATCGACCACGGCACCGGGACGAACTCGCCGTCCTCGACCTGGTTGACGGAGATGGCCTCCGTGCTGATCCCTGCGTGGTCGGTCTCGGAGTAGGTGTAGGTGCCGTTCGGCGTGACCAGCTCGAGGTCCTCCAGGGCCGCGAGGATGTCTTCGTGCTCGGTGGAACCGGCGGACTCGATGGCCTCGACCAGGAGCTGGACGGCGGTGTAGCCGTCGAGGGCGAACTGGGGCGGCTCCTGCTCGTACGCCTCGGAGTAGGCCTCGACGGTCTCGAGGATGACGTCCTTCTGGTCGCTCTCGGGGAGGTGCTCGCCGACCACGCCGATGGAGCTGAGGACGGTCACACCCTCGGTGGCCTCCCCGGCCGGCTCCAACCAGAGGTGGGAGGCCTGCGAACCGGTGACCACCAGGGGGACGTCGGCGTCCACGGCATCGTACTGCTGCGTGAAGGTCACTCCGGGCGGGCCGGTTCCCCAGAAGAGGAGGGCGTCGGGGTCTTCCTCGTCCAGGCCGGAGAAGACGTGCCCGAAGTCGGTGGTGTCCTGCTGGTACTCGTTGACCTGTACCAGGTCGATCCCGTAGTCGTCGGCCAGCTCGTCCATGGCCAGGTATCCGGCGACGGCGTAGGAGGTGGCCGAGTAGGCGACGGACACCCGGGTCATGCCTTCGGCCTCGAAGTACTCGAGGGCCCGTTCGGCGTAGGCCGTCGCAGTGGCGGGGACGACGAACACCTCGTCGCGGAGGGGGTCGAGCTGTTCGTCCGCGGGGGTGGGGGAGAGGTAGGGGACACCGCTGCGCTCGATGGCGGGGATGGTCGCCATGGCGCTGTCGGAGAACGCCGAACCGATGAAGGCCGCGGGCTCTTCGGACTGGATGTCGTTGAAGGCCAGTACCGACTGGTCGGGTGAGCTCTGGTCGTCCCGGGTTTCGAGTTCGATATCGCGGCCGAGGACCCCGCCGTCTTCGTTGACCTGCTGGACCGCCAGCTCGACGGCCAGCTCGTTGTCGGTACCGAGGTTGGAGAAGTCGCCGGTCAGCGGTGTGATGTAGCCGATCACCACGGGTTCGTCGGTGTTTTGCTCCTCATTGCCGCATGCGGTGGCCGCGATGAGAGCGAGACAAGCGCTGAAGGAGAGAAACCTGCGCACGGAGGTACTCCTGGGAAATATGGGGGGTGGGGGTAGGCAAGCGCCCCTGAGCTGGGGAGCTGGAGGCCGCTGTGACGTGGGCGGACGACGCACCACGGGTGCGGATCTGTGAGTGTCCGGGGACACTCCGTGGGGATAAACTTAGGCACAATTCTTGCATCAGTCAACATCATGCAAAACTTGGTGCGCACGGCTCCGGGGGGTCCGCGGTGCCCTCGCGGTGCCTTCGCGCGAGTGGTGTGGTGGACCCCGGACACGCCGACGCCCACCGGGCCGTGGTGCGGCCTTTCGGTGGGCGTCGGTGCGTTGTGCGGGGTTTTCGGTTCCTCTGGGCGGGTCGCCTCAGCAGGCGCTGTCACTGGGCTTGGGCACGGCCAGGCCGAACAGGGAGCGGGCGTGCAGCCCGGCCCAAGTCCCGGCCAGCGCGAAGACGGCCCACAGCCAGCCGTGCAGGCTGCCCGAGCCGATACCGGCCAGGTATGCGCCGATGTTGCAGCCGCCGGCGAGGCGGGCGCCGATGCCCATGAGGATGCCGCCGACCAGGCCGGCGGCCACGAGGTTCCAGCTCAGGCCCGAGTGCAGCTTCCATGTGCCCGCGGCGCCGGCCGCCACCGCGGCGCCCAGGATGATGCCGATGTTGGTGAGGCTGTTCTTGTCCTGAAGGATCGGGTTGGCCAGCTGGGCCGCCTGGTCCGGCTGGGCCCAGAACGCCCAGGTCTCGGGTTGCACGCCGACCAGCTGCAGGGCCTTGGCGCCCCACAGGTTGAAGGCCGAGGTGATACCCCAGGCTCCACCGGAGACGACGAGCACGGCCGCGCCGAGGAAGGCCAGGACCAGCGCGCCCGCGATCAGCGGCCAGCTGCCGCGCACGATCCGCAGCAGCCCCTGGGCCGAGGGCGGTGCGCCAACGGGCGGCGGGACGCGGCGGTTCTGCACCGCGCGGGTGATGACGACCAGGCCGATCAGCGCCGCGATGGTCAGGGCCCAGGAACCGCCCCAGCCGACGTGGTCGGAGAGGAGCAGCGGTGGAACCTCGGGCAGGTCGGCGACCAGTGGCCACGCGAGGCTGTAGATCTGGGAGCCGACGATGAAGCCGAAGAGCGTGATGACGATGGCGGACTGGCCGGAGCCGACCGCGAAGAGCGTGCCCGAGGCGCAGGCGCCGCCGAGCTGCATGCCGATCCCGAACAGGAAGGCCCCGGCGAACAGGGCGATGCCGATCGGACCGGTCATGGGCTCGGGCTCGTTCCCGAACAGACCCGTTCCGGTCCCGATGACCAGCGCGAACAGGGTGGCGGTCGTCCCGAGCAGGACCGCGTGGGCGCGCAGACCGGTGCCGTTGCCGACGGCGAGGAACTGGCGCCAGGCCGAGGTGAACCCGAAACGGGAGTGGAACAAGGTGAAGCCCAGGCCGGTGCCCAGCAGCAGGAGGACGGCGGGCAGCGCTCCGTGCTCGGACCACACGAAGGCGGACAGGCCCAGTGCCCCGATCAGGGCTACGGCGAGCGGCCACCAACGGACCGGCTCGGCCTCGGGGGCCTGGGGCGGCGGGACCGAGAGCGTGGGGCGCCACTTCAGGGCGAAGGGAGAGACCTCGGCAGAGTGGGCTTCGGAGCCGGTATTCCCGGTCGTTGCGGTGGGTGTTGCGGTCACAGGGGTGGCGTCCAAACATGACGGGGCGGGACGGCCTGGGCCGTGAGTGCGTCAGGGGTACACCGGTGCCGCGCGGGGTGCGGGAAGACGGGTCGGGTCAGCGCACGCGAAGACGGCACCGGCGGCGACACAGGCCGTTGTCGGTGCTCGTGAGCGACATGGAGATCAGAACCATGCGCAGAAAGCGTGCGGGACCGGACATGGTGAGGATTCTAGGGCATAGCGCAAGGTCCATCACGGGGCCGTCTACATGAGAGAGCCCACATGAGGCCAGGCCAGGGTGGTGTCAGCGGACCTCGGGGCGCCCCGGTGGGTCGGGATGCTCCGAGGGGTCGGGCGCACGGTGGCGGCCCGGGCGTCTTCGCGGCGGCTCCTGCGGAGGCTGCCCCGGAGCGGGGTCCGGATCCCACTGTGCCTCGAGGGGATGCTGCTGGTGGGCTTGCTGTTCCGGCGGGGCCGGAGGCCGGTGGTCCGAAGGTGGCGCTTGGGGTGCCCAGTGCGGCGAGGGAACGACCGATCCCTGCGGCGGTGTTGCGGGCGGGGGAGCCGACGGCCCCTGGTGGGGTGCGTACGGCTGCTGTGGTCCGCTGTATCCCTGGGGTGCGGGCGGATGTTGCGGCCCGCTGTGCCCATAGGGCGCGGGTGGCTGCTGCGGTCCGCTGTGGCCGTGGGGCATCGGCGGATGTTGCGGCCCGCTGTGACCCTGGGCTTGGTGGTGGGCCTGCTGGTACTGCGCGCCGTACGGCTGACCCCATGGCGGCTGTTGGCCGGGGTGCGGTGGCTGCTGCCCGTGGGATCCGATCTGCCCGTGGGGCCCCGGAGGTCCGGGCGGCCCCTGGTGCCCGTGGTGTCGAGCTGTCCGGGCCGCCGCTGCGCCGGACCGGGCCAGTGCGATCACCAGCAACAGTGCGATGGCGCAGATGAGCAGCCAGCTGCCGTAACGCCATGCCGGCAGAAGCACGTCGTCCATGAAGGCTTGCATCGGAGTGAGTTCGGGGGCGTCCACTCCCGGCACGGTCGCCGGGACCGGCGGGACCGACATCCACAGGACCTGCATGGCCGCCGACCAGAGTGCGTAGAGGCAGGCCAGCGCTCCCGCGGTCATGACGAGCCCGCGTGCCCGGCCGACTCGTCCGGCGCGCACCAGCGCGAGAATACCCACGACCCCGAAGAACAGTGCTTGGACGAAGGCGATCACCGTGTTGAGGATCATAACGATCAGGCACCTCCACGCGGATCAGAGTGTCCAGATCCGGGCTGTGCCGGTCCGGGCTGTGCGGGTCCGGGCTGCCCGTAGCCGGGGTGCGGCTGGGGCATGCCCGGATGTGGCGCGGGTGCGCCCTGCCAGGGTTCGGCCTGCGGGCGGGTTGGTTCCACCGGGTCGCGACGTGTGGCGGCCAGGGCCAGGAAAAGCAACCCGGCGGCGATCATGAAGGTGCTCAGGTAGCCCACGGCGATGGAGACCTCGACCAGCCCGGTCACCCCCAGGAGTCTGAAGGCGAAGAGTTCCACGAGCACGTGCACCACGGACGAGGCGGTGAGCAGGACCAGCCCGCTGACCGCCGTGCCGCGGACCGCTCGGGGGAACCGGGGGAGGAGGCAGAGACCGACCACTCCCACTACCGCTGGGAGGCAGGAAAAGGCCAGGCTGATGAGGTAACCGGGGTCAAGAGGTGGCATCCGTGCTCCCGTTGGGGGCGGTGTCCGGTCGGCGCTCCGGGGACGGGGGAGCGCGTGTGGTCAGTCAGGGGCACGCGTAAGGATTCCTGGTGATTCTAGGCGAAGGGCAGGTCGCATCCCATCACCGCACCCCGCGGTGCGGTGGCCGGACCCGGCCGCCCGGCCAGGTATCCGGTGCTGGGGAAGCGCGCGCGGGCGGATCAGTCGGTGGAAACGAGGGCGACGGTGCCGTTTTCGGTCCGGGCGGTGACGGTGCTGTCACCGGTGTCGTCCACCGGTATTTCGGTGCGGATCTCGCCGTTTCCGGTCGTCTCGAACACCGCGTAGGGGCCGCCGGGCAGAGCGACCGTCGCGTCGCCGTTGTTGGTGCTGACCTCCACCTCGGAGGGTGTCTCGGAGAACCGGGCGTCGATGGTGCCGTTGTCGGTTGCCGCCGTCAGACTCTCCGGCCCGGCTTCCTCGACGTCCAGATCCCCGTTTCCCGCGGTCAGGGTGAGCGGGCCGCGGACTCCGGAGATCCGGACCGGTCCGTTGTCGGTGGTCACTTCGACGGGGGCGGTGAAATCGGAAACGGTGGTGGTGCCGCTGGAGGCCTGCACCGACAGCGCTGTATCGGCGGGCAGCGCGACCTCGTAGCGCACTTCGCAGTCGGTGAGGGTGCCGCAGTCGGCCTCCAAGGTGAGCGTGTCGCCCTCCAGGTCCCAGTCGCCGCCCGCGGCCCCGGTCTCCTCCCGCGTCACCCGGATCTGCTCCGTGTCCGCGGGGACCAGCTCCAGGTCGGCGTCCTCCACCTCGACCAGGAGCAGTTCGGGGATGTCGTCGAACCCTTTCTCCTCCGGTTCGTCGAAGGCACCGCCCGAGGCACAGCCGGTGGTGACGGCCAGGGCGAGGAGGGCCCCACCGACGATGAGCGCACCCCCTGTCGGCCGACGGTCCGCCTTCGACCGAGTGGGTTCCGAGGGTCCGTCCATAGCGTGAACGTAACATGACGTTGGGTGTTGCCTGTCTAAAGCGCCGAAAAGAGGGGGCCTCCACCAGGGAGGAGTGCGGTGAGTCCCGACGGTGCGGCCACACACGGACCGGGGCCCGAGACGGCTGCCTCGGGCCCCGGTGGGGGTGTTGGCGACGGGGGCTGGCACTGGTCCGGCGCCGGGGCGGCGCCTACTCCATGTCGTAGACGCGGACGTAGTCCACGACCATCTCCTGCGGGAACTCGGTGGTCTCGTCGGGGTAGCCCGGCCACTCGCCGCCCACCGCGACGTTGAGGATCATGAAGAACTCCTGGTCGAAGACCCAGTCGCCGCTGACGTCGTCCGGGGTGATGGTGTTGTACTCGACTCCGTCGACGGACCAGGTGATCGAGCCGGGCTCCCAGTCGATCGCGTAGACGTGGAAGCCCTCGGCGAACGACCCGCCGTCCGGGTGGTCGTAGGAGGCGCCGACCCCGTCGCCCGCCGAGTAGCCGGGCCCGTGCACGGTCCCGTGGACGGTCTCGGGCTCACTGCCGATGAGCTCCATGATGTCGATCTCGCCGGAGTCGGGCCACTCCGTGTCGGGGAAGTCGGAGCCGAGCATCCAGAAAGCGGGCCAGACACCCTGGCCGCTCGGCAGCTGGATGCGCGCCTCGATCCGGCCGTAGGCGTGCTCGATGTTGTTCTGCGTGGTCATGCGGGCGGAGGTGTAGCCGCCGTCGTCCTCCTCGATCGCGGTGATGACGAGGTTGCCGTCACCGTCCAGAGCGGAGTTGTCCCGACTGGTGGTGTAGTTCTGCAGTTCCTCGTTGCCCCAGCCGTGGTCGCCGGTCTCGTGGTTCCAGTTGTCGGGGTCGGGGGCGTCGCCCTCAGCGCCGTCGAACTCGTCGGACCAGACGAGCTCGCCCTGCTGGGCGGCGTCCGTCGACGTCAGTTCGGTGTTGGGGTCCGCGTCGCCCCCGGCCCAGGTGAGGGCGGTCGCGGTGAGGGCCGCGGCGGCCCCGAGGCCCACGGCGGCGGTGACGGTGTGTCGTACCGTCTTCCGGTTCTGTTCGGTCTTCCTGCTCGTGTGCATCGTGCTCTCCTATGGGGGGTGCGGGTTCCGAGCCCCTGACACGCGCGAGCTAGCGGGTCGCGCGCGGGTCCCGTTGAGGGTTCGAATGGCCCGCTGAATAGGTGTTAAGTGACTGTACGAGCGCGTCAGATGTGTAACAAGGGGTTTTCGGCAAGAATTTGGGATCGCTCCCAAATGCATTCCGGTCCGGGTTCCAAAGGGTGGGGAATGCCGATCGGCCCGGAGTCCCCTTCGGTCCTCCGGGCCGATTCCGCTCACACGATCTGCGCTACCGCTACGCCGCGACTACACCTTGACCCGCATCCACGCCGCGCGGATCCAGCCCCCGATCACCACTCCGAACGCGCCGGCCGCGACGAGGACGAACAGCGCTGAAAGTATCCACTCGCGCGAACCGTCGGGCCCGTACACCCGGTCGGCGGCGCCCGCGTCCACCGCCGCGACCTCCTCGCCCTCCACGCACGTGGACCGGTCGGCGGCGTGCAGGCGGACGTCCTGCTCGTCCCCGGCGGCACCCGCGCCGTCCTCGGCCGCCTCCGGGGCGAACGTCCCCTGGCAGGTGCAGGACTCGTGCCCCGGGTGCTGCACGCACGACACTGACTCCGCCACGAACACACCCGGGACTCCCTCGCCCTGGGCTGCTCGCACACCCTGCTCCAGTCCGGTCAGCCCCACGTAACCCAACAGGCCCGTGATCACCAGAACCACCACTGAGAAAGCACTCGGACGCATCGTCAGACCTCCCGGCCGATCCGCAGGGACAGCAGGGCCCCGAACACGCACAGCGCCGCCGCCAGCAGCCACAGCGGCCCGTATCCGCCGCCGACGTCGCGCACCAGGCCGCCGGTGACCGCCATCCCCCCGGCACCCACCTGGTGCACCGCGTTGATCCAGCCGAACACCACCGCGCCGTCCGCGCCGAACATTCTCCGGCCCAGCAGGATGGTGGGCGGCACTGTCGCCACGTCCAAGAGGCCGAACAGCACCACGAAGGCCAGCATCGCCGGTCCCGCGTCCGGCCCCAGGATGAGGGGCAGCAGGGCCAGCAGCGCGGCCCGGCCGCCGTAGTACACCGCCAGCAGCACCCGCGGGTCGTACCGGTCCGAGAGCCACCCCGATAGCACCGTTCCCACCAGCGAGAACACACCCACGGCGGACACCAGTGCGGCCGCCACCGTCACCGGCATGCCCTGGTCCTGGGCGGCGGGCACGAAGTGCGCCCACAGCAGTCCGTTGGTGGTCGCTCCGCACACGGCGAACGTCCCGGCCAGCAGCCAGAAGCGACGCTGGCGCACGGCGCTGGCCAGCACCCGGACCGTCCGTGCGGCCGCGCCCCGCTCCGGCTCGGGCTTGGGTGTGAACTCGCGTGCTCCGTAGGGGCGCAGGCCCACGTCCGCGGGGTGGTCGCGCAGGGCCACGGCCACCAGAGCGGCCAGGGCCAAGGAAGCCAGGGCCAGCGTCACCACTGCCGGGCGCCAGGAGTGGTGGTCCACCACCCACGCCAGCGCGGGCAGGAACACCAGCTGTCCGAAGGCGCTCGCACCGGTGAGCGCGCCGACCACCAGGCCGCGGCGCTCCACGAACCAGTTGTGCGCGACCGTCGCGGCGAAGGTCATCCCCAGGGCGCCGGCCCCGGCACCCACGAGCAGCCCCCAGTACAGGGTGAACTGCCAGGGCTGGGCCATCACGGTCGTGAGGAAGGCGCCCGAGACCACTACCGCCAGCGCTGCCAGCGCGATCCGGCGGATGCCGAAGCGGTCCATCAGGGCGGCGGCGAAGGGGGCGATGAGTCCGTAGACCACCATGTTCACCGAGGCGGCCAGACCGATGGAGGCGCGCGACCACTGGTACTCGCTGTGCAAGGGGTCGGTGAGGAGTCCGGGCATCGCGGCGAAAGCGGCCGCCCCGGTGATGGTCAGGCCCGCAACCAAGGCGATCAGCCAGGCGCGGCGCGGCCGGGCGGGTGCGTGGTTCCGTGTCGTGTTGAGCATGGAACCAGCGTCCTGCGAAAGGCACCCCTGCCGACAGTGGCCCGAAAGCCAATATGTGAAAGAATCAGGCCATGCCTGTCTTCAATCACCCCGAACGCCACCCGGTCGCCGTACTCGTCCGCCACCGGCTCCTGCCGATCGAGACGGGCATCGTCCACCGCCTCTTCGGGCAGGCCCGCGGGGCCGACGGGAACCTGCTCTACGAGGTGGTCACCTGCGCACTGGAACCCGGCGAGGTGGCCACCGACACGGATTTCAGCATCAACGTCCCCCACGGCCCCGAGGTCCTGGCCGAGGCGGCGACGGTCATGCTGCCCGCCGCCGAGGAGGACTACGTCGAGCGCCCCCACGACCCCCTCGCCCCGGACCTGGCCGCTGCCTTCGACCGCATCCCCGCCACCGCCCGGGTCGCCTCCATCTGCAGCGGCGCCTTCGTCCTCGCCGCCGTCGGGCTCCTGGACGGCTGCCGGGTGACCACCCACTGGCGTTCGGCGGGCTTCTTCCGCGCCATGTACCCGCACATCGACCTCGACCCGGACGTGCTGTACACCGACAACGACGGCCGCGTACTCACCGCCGCCGGTGTCGCCTCCGGCATCGACCTGTGCCTGCACATGATCCGCTCCGATCACGGCGCCGCGGTCGCCAACGAGGTAGCCCGCGGCACCGTCGTCCCGCCGCACCGCGACGGCGGACAGGCCCAGTACGTGCGCCGCCCCGTGCCCGAGCAGGCCCGCGCCGCCACCGCCGAAGCCCGAGCATGGGCCCTCGCGAACCTGGAGGATCAGCCGGGCCTGCGCGAGATGGCCGAACACGCCTCCATGAGCGTGCGCACCTTCACCCGCCGCTTCCGGGAGGAGACGGGCCTGTCGCCCGGCCGCTGGTTCGCCGAGCAGCGCCTCGACCGCGCCCGCCACCTACTGGAGGAGTCCGACCTGGTGGTCGACCGCGTCGCCGCCCAGGCGGGCTTCGGTACGGGGGCTTCCCTTCGCCAGCACATGCAGCAGGCCCTGGGCGTGAGCCCCAGTGCCTACCGCCGCACCTTCCGAGGGCCCGGGGGTTCGCCGATCACCCGGACCGCAGACACCGCATGACCATCGCGGTCGTGCGCTCCATGACGCCGGTCGCGTTGGCGGGGTCGCGCGCGATCCGGCGGACGCCGGCCTCGAGCAGCCCGGAGACGAGTTCGATATCGAGGTGGACGTCACCGGTGTCGCGGAACTCCCCCCGCGCGACACCCTCGCGCACCACGCCGACGAAACGGGCCTTGATGAACACGTACGGGCCCGCCGCCGCCAGGTCCTCTGAAGCGCGGGGCTGAAGCTGGCTCTGGAGGACGAAGAGCCGGTGCGTCTCGGTGGAGAACGACTTCAGGAGGGCTTCGACGATCGCCGTGATGCGCGCGGTGGGGGAGGTGGCCCGGTCTTCGGCGATCTCCTCGATCCGCCGCGCCATCGCGGTACCGGAGTGCTCGACGGTGGCCGCAAGGAGCGCGGTCTTGTCCGGGGCGTAGTTGTACACGGTGTTGCGCGCGATCCCGGCCCGGGCGGCGACGTCCCCAAGGGAGACCTGTTCGAAGGAGTGCTCGGTGAGGAGGCCGTCGAGCGCCTCCGTCAGCGCGGTCCACGTGCGTTCGCGGTGGTCGGCGAGGTTCTCGCCCCGGATCCTAGGCATACCACCAGTATCCACACGCCGCGTGACTTTCGCGACCGAATGTCTTAATGTTTGCGACAGAAAGTCGCTATATTTCCGGCTCGGATAGGCGACCCCCGGAACCGAGCCGACACAGGAAGAGGGGCACCATGGCGGATCAGAGCTCGCCGCTGACCGGAAGCAGCACGATCGGTGCGTGGCTGGCGCACCCCGAGGGCGCTGAAGCCCTCGGTGAACTCCTGGCGCGGGCGGGGGTGGGCGCGGACTCCCTGGCCCCGGTCAGCAACCTCCCGCTCCGGCAGATGGTCGAGCTCAGCCAAGGGTCGGTCACCCAGGACACCGTCGACGACCTGGTCCGCCGGGTGAACGGGGGAGTGATCCCCGAGGAGACCGGCACCGCGGCCGGGTGGCGTGAGCGCGTCGTCCCGGGGCGCTTCGACGGACAGACCGTCATCGTCACCGGCGGAGCCTCCGGGATCGGTCGTGCCACCGCCTCACGAGTGGCGCGCGAGGGCGGTCGTGTCATCGCCGTCGACATCTCCTCCGGCGGCTTGGACGCTCTGGCCTCGGAACTGTCCGATTCCGACGTGACCACCGTCGTGGCCGACCTGGCCGAGTCCGGTGACGTGGCGCGCATCCTCGAGGCAGCCGGTCCGCGTATCGACGGACTCGCCAACGTCGCGGGCATCAGCGACGATTTCTCTCCGATCCACGAGGTCTCGGACCAGATGTGGGAGCGGGTGTTCGCCGTGAACGTCGACGGCCTGTTCCGCATCACCCGCGCCGTGGTCCGAGTGATGCTGGAGACGGGTGGCGGCTCGATCGTCAACGTGGCCTCGGAGGCGGCCCTCAAGGGATCGACCTCCGGGGTGGCCTACACGGCGTCCAAACACGCCGTCGTCGGCATCACCAAGAGCTCGGCCTTCATGTACGGACCGCAGGGCATCCGCGTCAACGCCGTGGCCCCCGGCGGTGTCGCCACCGGAATGAGCGCGGGAGGATCGGAGTACGGGCGCGGCCGCCTGGACGACTTCCTGGCACTGGTCCCGCCGATCGCGACCGCGCCGCAGCTCGCCGCCTCGATCAGCTTCCTGCTGAGCGACGACGGGGTGAACGTCTCGGGTGCGATCCTGCCCTCCGACGGGGGCTGGTCGGCGCAATAGTCGTCCGGGACGCAGTAGCCGGCCGGGAACGGGCCGCAGGTATCCGGAGCGAATCCGGATTCCGGCCCCGGGAATAGTCACCCGCCCCACCTCGTTGTGCGTGGTCCGGGCCGGTGCGGTAGCAAGTGTCCCCCGGGCTCAACTGAAGCCTTCACGGAATACCGAACCCCGCGTGGGCGCCAGGAACCGTGTTGTGCCACCCGCCGTGAGGCGACCGCCGCACCGGTCCGGGCCAGGACGGCCCCGTCGAGCACAGCTCGACGGGGCCGTCCTCTTGGTGTGCCCAGCATGGGCAGTTGCTTGGAGGTGGAAGTCCTCTAGAGGAAGCGGCAGTGCTAACTCTGAGCCGGAGGCAACGGCGTCACCGTGAGGTGGGGTCGAGAGGAAGCCCGAGGCGAA